>NZ_JAKTNS010000001.1:0-171797 GCF_022760915.1 Thermus thalpophilus
TGCCCATCAGGAGAGAGATATACACCCGTCCTCCTGACCTTTGCAAGGCAAGCCCAGGCCGAAGCCAGGCCAAAAGAAACCGCTCCACCAAGGTCCCCATGGCCGGCACCACCGCATGGTGGAGGTCGGGAAAGAGGATCGGATGGTTCTCCGAGAAAGGGCCAAACCCCATGGGCCGAAAGCGAGCCCGGCCCTCGGTGAGGGGCCCCCCGGGTAAGGGCCACCTGGTACACCCTCCGCCCCATCCCCTCCCGCGCGTCCCGGAGGCGGCAGGCCTGGGTGGGGGGTGAGGGGGTCGTTGCCCGCCTGGAGGACGAGGAGAGGAGCTTGCAGGCGCCCCGCCTCCGGCAAGGGGCTTTGCCGGGCGTAGCAGGCGGGGCAGTCCTCGGGGAGGCCGCCGAAGACCTCCCGCCAGCGCCCTAAGGCCTCCGGGTGGCTTCGCCGGAGGAGGGCCACCTGCTGGGCGAAGTCCACGGGCCCGATGACAAAGGCCACCCCCCTGGAGGCCCCTTCCCGGGCCGCCGCTTTGAGAGCCCCACAAGCCCCGAGGGAGTAGCCCCAGGTAAGCGGGCCGCCGCACCCCAAGCCGGGGGAGGAGGCGGGCCAGGTGGGCGGCGAGGTAAAGCCCGAGGAATATGGCCGGGGTGTACCAAAGGACGAAGCTTCCCGGGTAGGCCAGGAAGCGGTACCGCCGGTTCAGGAAGTAGACGAGGAGGGTAAGCCCCACGGCCGGGGGAGGAGAAGGAGGCTCGAGGGGCGCCTCCAGAGGAGGGGAAGGCAAAGGGGGGGAGCAGGGTGAGCTGAAGGGTCACCGCCAGGAAGTAGGCCTTGCCCCGAAGGAGCCGGTGGAAAAGCCGCTCCGGCTGGAAAACCCCCGCATCCCAGTAACGGAAGAGGAGGTGGGGCCAAAGGAGGCGCAGGGCGGGGTTCCTCACCCAGCGGCCCAGGCGAACCCCCCGCAAAAGCCCCGCCCCCAGGACCAGGGCGGTCATGAAGAGGAAGGCGGGCACGGCGAAGTGCAGGGTGCGGTTCACCGCCGCCAGGAGGAGCCACTCTGGGCTCCCCAGGGAAAGCTCGCGCAGGAAATAGCCGATGACGTGGCGGAGGACCACCTCCACGATGGCAAGCCCCGGAAAACTTCCACCTAAGGGGAGCGTTCCACCTCCCCGTTTTCCCAGGGCTTCACGAGCTGTGCCCGAGAAGGGGTGTGAGGGCCTCCTGAAGCGCCCGGCGGCGGGGGTAGGCCCGGAGGAGGGCCAAGGCCGCCTCCTCGGCCCCCTTGGGGTCCAGGCGGGCCGCCTGTTGCAAAAGCCGCGCCGCCTCCGCGTAGCGGGCCCTCCCCCCCGCCTCCACCAGGCGCCGGGCCGCCTCCCGGTAAAGGCGAAAGGCCTCTTCGGGAAGCTTTTCCTCCAAAAGCCCGGCCAAAGCGGGGTAGTGCTCCGGAGACGCCCGCTCCAGAAGGCGCTCCAAGGCCCTCCAGTCCTCCTCCAGGAGGTGGATGCGGGCGAGAAGAAGGGGGTCCATCTGGCGCAAAAGCCGCGGGCGCTCCTGGTAAAAGGCCTTTCCCAGCTTGGCCTTGAGGGCCAGGTAGTCCTCGAGGTTCGGCCTCAGGGCGAAGCGGGCCCGGTGGTCCTCCACCCGGCCCCGGTGGGCCACCAGGAGGTCCAAAAGGGGAAGAAGCCTCGGATCCCGGCCGAACCAGGCCAGGGCCTCCTCGGCGTAGAAGAGGGCCTCCTCCAGGCGGCCCAGGGCCAAAAGGCGCTCCACCAGGAGGAAGTAGTCCTCCACCCCCTCGAGGCCCTCCTTCAAGGCGGCGAGGGCCTCCTCCTCCCGGCCCAGGCGGAAGAGGAGCTCGGCCCTAAGCGCCCGCTTTAGGCCCGAGGGGTCTTTCCCTTTGAGGAGGGCAAGCGCCTCCTCCGGCGCCCCTTCCGCCGCCTTCAGGAAAGCCTCCCCCAAGGCCTCGGAAGGGTGGCGCAGGTAAAGCCCCAGGAGGAAGGGAAGCCGGGGCGAAAGGGCCTGGTAGCGGGCCAGGGCCAGGCGCAGGTAAGGCTCGGGGTCAAAGGGGGCCTGGAGCAGGGCCTCCAAAAGGGCCTCCACCTCCTCCCGCCCCGCCTCTTCCAGCCTTAGGAGGAGGGCCTCCACCACCTCCTCCCCTTCCCCCAGGCGGAAGGCCTGGCGCAGGCGCCGCACCCCTTCCCGGAAGGCCTCCTCGGGCGCCAAAGCCTCCTTGAGGCGGAAGGCCACCTCCGGCACCCGGGCAAGGCGGAGGAGAAGCGCCTTGGCCTCCTCGGGGGGGAGGGCCTCGAGGCGGGCCTGGAGGTCCTCGGGCCGCCTTTCTAGGTAGGCGTAAAGGAGGGCGGCGGCGTGCTTGCAGGGGAAGTCCGGGTAAGGACAGTCGCACCGGCCCGAAAGGCCCGGCCCCACCTCCACCCGGTAAGGGAGGGGCGCCGAACCCTGCACCTCGCCCAGAAGCCTCTCCCCCACCCGGAAAACCCGCCGAACCCGCCCCTCCCGGGCGTAGGCCAGGCCCCGGCGCAGGAGCTCCTCGGGGAAGAAGGGGGCGAAGTCCTCCTCGCTTTGGGGAGGAAAGGGCCGCACCTCCCCAGTTTAGGGCGTGGTATCCTGGGATTAGAAGCCTATGAAATGACGCTGGCCACGCTCAGGGAAGCGGACCTAAAGCGCCCCCTGCCCAAGGGCTTCGTTCAGTGCCGGGCCTGCGCCCACTACTGCGCCATCCCCGAAGGCGGGGCGGGGAAGTGCGGGGTGCGGCGCAACCTGAAGGGCAAGCTCTACCTGGTCACCTACGGCAAGGCCGCCGCGGTCCACCTGGACCCAGTGGAGAAGAAGCCCCTTTACCACTTCCACCCCGGGGAGGCCATCCTCTCCGTGGGCACCGTGGGGTGCAACCTCTTCTGCGCCTTCTGCCAGAACTGGCCGATCTCCCAGTTCCGGGAGTTCCGGGTCTCTCCGGAAGGGCACCTGGACCGCCCCATCGGCGAGGACTGGCCCCCAAAGCGCCTCGTGGCGGAGGCCGAGGCCTTGGGCGTGAGGCTTCTCGCCTACACCTACAACGAGCCCGCCGTCTGGATAGAGTACGCCCACGACACCGCCCGCCTGGCCAAGGCGCGGGGGATGAAGAACGTCTTCGTGACGAGCGGCTTTGAAACCAAAGAGGCCTGGGACTACATAAGGCCCCACCTGGACGCGGCCAACGTGGACCTGAAGGGCTTCACCGAGAAGTTCTACCGGGAGGTCTGCGGGGCCCGGCTCAAGCCCGTGCTGGAGAGCCTGGAGCACCTCTTGGCGAGCGGGGTCTGGGTGGAGGTCACCACGCTTCTCCTGGAGGGCTACAACGACTCGGACGAGGAGGTCCGGGCCATGGCCCGCTTCCTCAAGGGCCTCTCCCCGGACATCCCCTGGCACCTCACCGCCGCCCACCCCGACTACCGGATGCTCCACCTGAGGCCCACCCGGCACGCCACCTTGGCGCGGGCCCACGAGATCGCCAAGGAGGAGGGGCTCCGCTTCGTTTACGTGGGAAACGTCCTGGACGAGGAACGGAGCTCCACCCACTGCCCGGACTGCGGCCGGCTCCTCCTCAGGCGGCGGGGCTTCCGGGTGGAGGCCCTTTGGGAAACCCCCGGGGTCTGCCCGGGGTGCGGGCGGAGGATCCCCGGGGTATGGTGAGGAAGCCGGCGGTGGCGGGCTCCTTTTACCCGGAAACGGCGGCGGCCCTCCGGGAGGAGGTGGAAAGCCTTCTCCAAGAGGCCAAGACCCCACCCCTCCCGGGGGTGCGGGGCGCCCTTTCCCCCCACGCCGGCTACCGCTACGCGGGAAAGGCGATGGCGGAGAGCTTCCGGGCCCTTTCCGCTTGGCGGGGCAGGGCAAGGCGGGTCTTCCTCCTCGGGCCGAGGCCTGTGGCCGGCTGCCTTGGGCCGCTCTCACCCACCTGGCCCGGTCCTGGAACTGGAGGCCCAAGCTCCTCGCCTACGCCACCAGCGCCGAGGCGGGGGGCGATAGGGCGCGGGTGGTGGGCTACGCCGCCTTAGCCTACCTAGAGCCGGAACAGGGGCCGGAACCAGGGGATGGAAAGGAGGAGGACCAGGAGGGCGAGGCCAAAGAGGAGCCGGGCCCGGGGCTTCCCCTTTCGGGCCTGGGCGAGCCCGGCGTGGGCTAGCCCCAAGGCCACAAGCCCCCCCACCCAGTGCTCCGCCACGAAGTAGCGGGCCTCACCCCCCGCCGCCATCACCGCGGGCAGGTTGGCCAAGGCCCCTTGGAAGAGGGGGCTCGTAAAGGCCAACACCACCCCCAGGACCACCTGCAGGGTGAGGGTGTGGGCGAAGAAGGCCCCCAAGCGGGGCTCGGGCCGGAGGAGGGTAAGGAGGCCGAAGAGGAGGACGAACCAACGCACCCAGCCATGGAGGAAAAGGAGCACCTCGTGCATGGGGGGAGTCTACCGGAAAGACTCCAGGACCCCTGTGAAGCGACTCACGAAAGGAGGGCCAAGGCCTCCCTGAGGTCCTTCACCTCCAGGTGGGCGGGGTAGCGGGGGTCGGGCGGGCGGTGGTCCCGGTCCACGAAGACCGCATAAATCCCCGCCGCCAGGGCCCCCCGGATGTCCCGCTCTGGGTTATCCCCCACCATCACCGCCTCCTCCGCCCGCACCGAGAAGGCGCAAAGGGCCATGCGAAAGAGCCTGGGGTCGGGCTTGCCCCACCCCACCTCCCCCGAAACCAGGGTGAGGTCAAAGGCCTCCGCTAGCCCCGAGCCCGCGAGCTTCTCCCGCTGCAGGTCGGGCACCCCGTTGGTGAGGAGGGCGAGGAAGGCCCCCCGGGCCCGCAGGGCCTCTAAGAACTCCGGCACCTCGGGGAAAAGGGGGTAGCGGCGCCGCCTTTGGAAGAAGGCCTCGGCCAGGGCCCGGGCCCTTTCCACCGGTCCCCCCAAGGCGGCCAAGGCCTCGCGGAAGACCCGCTCGCGAAAGGGCCAGGCCCAGGCGGCTAGGTCCTCCAAGCCCGGGGTGGTGTAGCGGGCCCAAAGGGCTTCCAGGGCCGAGTGCCCGATCCTTTCCGCCCAAGGGTAAAAGGGGGCCTCCCGAAAAAGGGCCTCGGCCCGCGCTCGCACCGCGGGGTACAGCCCCTCCACCCCCGCCTCCGCCCCCAGGGCCTCCAGCACCTCCCGGGTCACCCCGTGGTCCACGAGGAGGGTGTCGTCCAGGTCCAAAAGCCAAAGCCGCATCAGCCCTCCCGCACCACCACCGGGTTCTCCCCGGGGTCAAAGAGGAGGAGGTGGTCCCCCGCCTCCCGGTAGGCCAGGCCATACTTGGCCAGGCGAAGCCGCTCGTGGGCGAGGCTCTCCACCAGGAAGACGAGCCGCCCCTCCTCCAGGCGGAGCCGGGCGAAGCCCTGCCCCTCGGGCCGGGGCCGGCCCGGTCCGCGCTCCACCCCCCCCTTCCCCGGCCGGAGGAGGAGAAGGGGCCCCTCCTTCGGCACCAGCAAGGCCTCGAGGGGAACGAGCTCCTCCAGGGCCAGGCCCAGGGCCTGGTAGAAGCTCGCCCCCTGGCCCAGGTCGGGCACGTAGACCACCAGGGTTTCGCTCATAGGCTCCTCAGGAAGCGGCGCAGGTCCTCCTCGTCCGCCACCACCCGCAAGAGGGCGAGGTCCTCGGGGGCGATCTCCCCGTGGGCCTTGAGGAGGCCGAGCCAGTAGGGGTCCACCCCCAGGGGCCGCCCCAAGCCCCGCCGCAGGTAGAGGAGGTTCCAGGCGAGGACGAGCTCCGCCAGGGTGCCCACCCCCCCGGGCAGGGCCAGGTACCCCACCCCCAGGTCCAAAAGCCGGCCGATGCGCTCGGGAAGGCTCGCCGCCGGAAGCTCCAGGTCCACGTGGGCGTTGGGGCCTTTCCGCTCGGGGAAGAGGCCGGGGGCCGTGACCCCCACCACCACACCCCCCCTGGCCTTCACCCCTTGGGCCAGGGCCTCCATCCCCCCTCCGTACCCGCCGCAGGCCAGGCCAAACCCCTCCTCGGCCAGCACCTCCCCGTAGCGCACGAGCCTGGGGTAAAGGGGGTCTTCCGGGGAAAGCCTGGAGGAAACGAAGACGGAAAGAAGGCGCATCTAGCGGCAGCGCACCACCAGAACCGGCACGGAAACCCGGTGGAGCACCCCCTCCGTCACCGAGCCCAGCAGGAGCTTGTCCAGCCCCGTGCGCCCGTGGGTGCCCATGACCAAGAGGTCAAACCCCTTGGCCGCCTCCACGATGGTGGGGATGGGGGTACCCTCCTTCACCTCCCCCGTGGCCTCCACCCCTTTCTCCTGGGCCAGGGCCAGGGCCTTCCCGATGGCCTCCTCTCCCGCCTTCCTCAGGTCCTCCAAAAGCTCAAGGCCGTAGGGGACGCTTTCGGGGGCGATCCAGATGGCCTGGGCGGGGTTTTCCAGCACGTAGAGGAAGTGCACCTTGGCCCCCAAGGCCTTGGCCAAGGCGAGGCCGTGCTCCAGGGCCTGGAAACTGCAGGGGCTCCCGTCCGTGGGCATAAGGATGGTCTTGTACATAAGGCCTCCTTCCCCCTCATCATACGGCGTAGACTCGGGCCATGTGGATCTACGGGAGGAACCCGGTCCTCGAGGCCATCCGGGAAGGCCGCGCCCGGAGGGTCCTGGTGGCCAAGGGCGTGGAGGCCTGGCTCCTACGGGAACTGGAGCGTCTTGGGGCCCCCTTTGAACTCGTCCCCCGGATAGAGCTGGACACCCTCCTCCGCACGACCCACCACCAGGGCCTGGCGGCGGAGGTGGAGGCGCCCAGCTACGCCACCCTGGAAGACGCCCTCCTCCTGGCCCAAGCCCGGGGCGAATCTCCCCTTCTCGTGGTCCTGGACGGGATCACCGACCCCAGGAACTACGGGGCCATGATCCGGAGCGCCCTGGCCCTCGGGGCCCACGGGGTGGTTTCCGAGGAACGGCGGGCCGCCCCCCTCTCCCCCCTCGCCCTCAAGGCCAGCGCCGGGGCCGCCCTCAAGCTTCCCGTGATCAAGGTGAAAAACCTCCCCCGTACCCTGAAGGAGCTCAAGGAAAGGGGGCTTTGGATCTACGGCTTGGACCTGCGGGGGGAAAAGACCCCCAAAGAACTGGACTTCCAAAGGCCCTTGGCCTTGGTGGTGGGCTCGGAAGGGGAAGGGATGCGGCGGCTCGTGCGGGAGTCCTGCGACGAGCTCTTCCGCATCCCCATCCGGCCCGAGGCGGAGTCCTTGAACGCCTCCGTGGCCCTGGGCATCGCCCTTTACCAGGCGGGGCTTTCCCGGGGTGTAGGATAGGGGCGTGGACTGGGTGAAGCTCCTTTCCCGCCTCGTCCAGGCGGAAAGCCTTCCGGGGAAGGAAGAGGAGGTGGCAGGGCTTCTCCTGGAAGCCCTGAAGGCCTTGGGCCTTCCCGCCACCTTGGACGAGGCGGGGAACGTGGAGGCCCTGTTGGGGGAGAAGGAGCCCGAGGTGGTCCTCGCGGGGCACATGGACGTGGTGCCCGTGGGGGACCCCGCCTACTGGCCTCACCCCCAAGGGGCGGTGGTGGGCGAGCGGCTCTACGGCCGGGGAGCGGTGGACATGAAAGGCGCCCTGGTGGCCATGCTCCTGGCCTTGGAGGCGCTTTCCAAGGCCCCCCTCCGGGGCCGGGTGCGCTTTTTGGCGGTGGTGCAGGAGGAGGTGGGGGGCCTGGGGAGCCGCTACGCCGCCGCCCGCCTTAACCCCTTGGCCTTCATCCTGGGGGAGCCCTCGGGGGGAAGGCTCATGCGGGGGCACCGGGGCCGGGCCGAGGTCTGGGCGGACTTTGAAGGGGAAGAGGCCCACGCCGCCCTGGCCTCCGGGGAAAACCCCCTTTACGACCTGGCGGAGTACCTAACCGCCTTAAAGGAGCTCCCCTTGCCCTCGGGGATCAAGCTCACCCCCACCCGGGTGGACACCTACCCCGGAGCCACCAACCAGACCCCCGGGGTGGTGCGGCTCTACCTGGACGTGCGCTACGAGCCCGAGGCGAACCTGGACGGGCTTTTGGAGCGCCTGAAGGCCCTGGGAAGCGCCTCGGTCTACATCCCCGAAGAGGAGCGGGCCTCGGGGGAGGTGCGGATGAATATCCCCGCCCTCTGGCCCCCTTACCGCCTGCCGGAGGACCACCCCCTCCTCCAGGCGGCCCTGAAGGCCCTGGGCCAAGATGGGGCGGGCCTTTGGCCCTTCACCACCGACGCCCCTTACCTGGGGGCCAAGGCCCCGGTCCTGGGCCTGGGGCCGGGGGACCCCGCCTTGGCCCACACCCCCAAGGAGCACATCCTCCTCTCCCAGGTGGAGGCCGCCGGCCAAGCCTACGCCCGCTTAGTGGAGGCCCTATGGAACGGCGCACGGTAGCCGGAACCCCATACGCCAAGCTCCTCACCGCCCCCCGTCCGGTGGCGGAGGGGCTTAGAGCCCGCCTCGAGGCCCGGGGCATCCCCGTCCTCCTGGAAACCCCCTTCGCCGGCCTCCCCGAGGCCGCCTTGGGCACCTACATGGGGGACGTGGCCCTCTTTGTGCCCGAGGCCCTTTGGGGCGAGGCCGAGGCCGTCTTGGCTGAGGAGGCGCCATGAGGGTGGTGGGCCTGGACCTCGGGGGGACCAAGATCGCCGCCGGGGTGTTTGACGGGGAAAAGCTCCTTTCCAAGGTGGTCCTCCCCACCCCCAAGGAGGGGGGGATGGCGGTGGTGCGGGCCTTAGCGGAAGCGGCCCAGAAGGCGGAGGAAGAAGCGGGGGTGGCAGGGGTGGCCCTTGGCCTCGGCACCCCGGGGCCCTTGGACTTCCGCAAGGGGATCATCCGCTTCACCCCCAACATCCCCGGCCTGGTGGACTTTCCCATCCGGGACCTTCTGCAAGAGGCCACGGGCAAGCCCGTCCACCTGGAAAACGACGCCAACGCCGCCGCCTTGGCCGAGCACCACCTGGGGGCGGCCAAGGGGGAAACAAGCTCCCTCTTCCTCACGGTTTCCACCGGCATCGGGGGCGGGGTGGTCCTGGCGGGCCGGGTGCTCCGGGGGGAAAGGGGCCAAGGCGGCGAGCTGGGCCACATGACCCTCCTCCCCGGGGGGCCCATGTGCGGCTGCGGGCTGGAGGGGTGTTTGGAGGCCCTGGCCGCCGGGCGGGCCCTGGAGCGGGAAGCCGCTTACGCCTACCACCGCCCCCTCAGCAACCAAGAGCTTTTCGCCCTCTTCCAAGAAGGCGACCCCAAGGCCAGGCGCATCCTCCTGCAAGCGGCCCACTACGTGGGCCTGGGCCTCGCCAGCCTGGTCAAGGCCTTTGACCCGGGGGCGGTGGTGGTGGGCGGGGGGCTCGCCCTAAACGCCCCAGAGGGCTACTGGGAGGCCCTCCACGCCGCCTACCGCCACTACCTGGCGGGCTGGGAGGTACCCCCCTTGCGCAAGGCCGAGCTCGGGGGAGACGCCGGGCTCTTGGGGGCCGCCCTCACCGCCTACTTGGAGGTGCGGGATGGAACTGGGTAAGGCGCTCCTTTACCTTGGGCTTTTCCTTGTGGCCTTGGGGATTCTTCTCCTCTACTTCCCCAAGCTCTTCGCCTGGTTCGGCCACCTGCCGGGGGATATCCGTATAGAGCGGGAGGGCTTACGGGTGTACATCCCCCTTACCTCAGCCCTCCTCCTTTCCCTTCTCCTCACCCTCCTTCTCAACCTCTTCCGGCGCTAGGGTCCACACCGCCTCCCGCCCCAGCCGGGGGCGGAAGGCCCGCAGGCGGAACTCCGCCACCCCAAGCCCCGTAAAGCGAAGCCGCAAAGGGCCCAGGGGGACCAGCACGCGCAAGGCGAAGGAAGCCTCCAAAGGCCATGAGGCCTCCTCCCGAAAAAGCCGCAGGGTCAGCAGGAGCCCAAGTGCCTCGGGCGCGTAGGCCTCCCCCTGTAGCTCCAGCACCAAGGCCTCCTCCAAGGGGCTAAAGGCCATCCCCGCCTCCTCCCCAGGTTCCAAAAGGGCCAGGGCATACCCCTCTCCCAAGTAGGCCACCCCGCTTTCCTCCTGCGGCAGAAGGGTCCGCTCCGGTCCCAAACCCCGGCGCCCAAGCCGCCAACCCTTTTGCTCCGCCGACCCCGTGGAACTCCCCCAGATGGCGGCGCTTTCCCCCAGGGCCAAGCGGTGAAAGGCCTCTTCCTGGAATCGGCCGGATAGGGCCAGGGCCGTGGCTGCCCGCTCGTGGAGCTCGTGCCGACGCCCCGGCGTCAAGGCGGCGTACAAAAGCCGCCGCTCCGCTTCCTTGGCGAAACAGTATCCCTTCTGGTAGACCAGCCAGCCCTTCCGCTCCAGCTCGTCTAGGTGCGGTAAGGCCCCCAAAGCGTCCAAAACCTCTTCGGGGATGAGCCCCGGGGCCACGGAAAGCCGCTCCAAGGCCAGCCTGGCGGGCTCGCTCAGGAGGCGGGCCTGGAGGCGGAGCTGTGCCAGAAGCCGCTGGGGAAAACCCGCGCAGACCCGCCACTCCGGGATCCACTCGGGCTGCCCCCCGGAAAGGAAATAAGCCCGGGCCGCCTCCTGGAACCCCAGGTCCCGCAACAGGGTCTGTCGGGCCTCGAGCCACCCCAGGGGAGGCAGGTCCAAAACCCGGGTGCGCTCGGCGGGGTAAGCCGCCCGCAGTTCCAGGAAGAAGCGGGGTTCCTCACCCGGGTCCAAGCTCAAGACCAACACCGCCCGGGAGCGGAGGAGTTCCCGCAGGGCCCCCTGGGGGTAGGGCGGGGCCAGGTACACCACCCCTTCCGGCCGGAGGGTTTCGTGGAAAGGGAGGGCCAGGATCCGGGCCAGGTCCTGGGCCAAGGCCCGCCGTCCCGCCCCGGGCCGCCCCCGGAGCACCAGAAGAAAGGGGGGGCGGAGGGCGGCGAGTTCCTGCAACAGACCCTGCCGAGTGGAAACCTCGCCGCTCCGCTCGTGGCGGACCCGCACCTCCAGTACCCAGTCCCAAAGGTGCCCCACCTCCTCTAAACCCTCCAAGGCTTCCCCCTGACCGGCGGTGTCCAAGCGGATCCAAGGGGGCAACACCAAGGGGTCTTGGCCGGCGGGGAAAGCCGCCCGGCCCAAGGCCTTGCCCAAACGGTGAAGCTCCACCCGCAGGTTCTGGAGCCCCGAGCCGTGCCCGTAGAGGAGGTCGGCGAGCCGGGTCCGGGTGGTGGGGCCTTCCAGGGCCAGGTAGTAAAGAAGGGCCAGCCCCTTTTTGGATAGCGGCACCTCCCGCCCTTCCCGGAGCGCGCGCGCCCGGCCGAAGAGGGGCAAAACGTAAAGCGATTCGTGAATGGGGCGTTTCAACCCGTTACTCCCTTGCCTCCTCAGGGTACCACAAAGCGCTTTCCTGCGTTTCTCAGGGCCCATCTTCCGGTAACGCCTCGGTAACGCCCCCCCACTTAAGGTGAGGCAGCCCTGAGAGGCCACCACCTCGAGGGGCAGATTCAGGAGGGAATTATGCGCAAAGGCATTCTGGCAGCAGTACTGGTTTTGGCGCCCCTGGCCTTGGCTCAGGCGCCCACCGTGGCCCCCACCAAGGGGAACGGCCCGGACGCTTACGCCAAGGGGGCGGACTCTGCGGCGGTGAACCAGACCATTGAGCTCATCCTGCCCAAGGCCACGGCCTTGCACCTGGACGTGACCACCCTGACCTTTGACCTTACGGGACTGGATGGAGCCCAGTGGCCGAACTCCAACCCGGATTTCGGGGGCCAGATGGTGTGCGTTTACGGTTTGAGCGACCAGGACGTGAGGACCCAGCTCGGCAACAACTTCTATAACCAAGTGCAGACCCTGCCCCTGGGCACGAGCTACAGCACCGCCACGTGGCCCAACATCACCATCAACGGCGGCGGGGCCGTGACCGCCTACCCTCCCATCAAACTGGACAAGAATGGGGAACTGGTCCCGGGAAGCAAGAACTACTTCGTCTGCTACCGCACCTTCATCCTGCAGAAGTTCTCCAACGGCAAGCAGTGGCACCTCACCGTGAACCGCAACGACCCTGAAGGCGCCCAGGGCATCCAACACCTTTACATCCAGGACAACCCTTGCGACACCTTCGGTGCGGCCACGGGCCTCTACGAGCTTCCCAACGGGGCCAGCTTGGAACTCGTGCCCCGCAACCTGCAGGCGGGCCCCACGGGCACCCGCTCCAGCAACAACCCCGAGCGGTGCGGCTACAAGAGCTGGCTGGATGACCTGGTGGTGGTGGCCGTCAAGGTCAACAGCGACCTCTGGGGCAAGAGCACGGCGAACCTGACCTACACGCTCGCCACCACGGCCTGGTAGGCGGCACGGGGGCCCGGCCTTGGGGTCGGGCCCCACCCTTTTTCGGTGAAGCATGAAACGGCTCCTTCCCCTTTTCCTAACCCTAGCCCTCCGCGCCCTGGCCCAAAGCACCCTAGGGGTGGAGCCCCCGGTTCTCCTCAAGGAGGCCAAGCCGGGGGAGGTTCTTACCCAGACCCTTCAGGTGTACAACGTGGGTACCCGCCCCGTGCGGGTGCGGGTCAGTCTGGGGGACTGGACCTACGACCCCATGGGGAAAATCCAGTTCCTTCCCGCAGGAACGCTAAAAGAAAGCGCCAGCGCCTGGGCCACCTTCGCCCCCGCGGAGTTCCTTTTGGAGGCCAAACAGGGCCGCCCCCTCACCTACACCCTGTCCCTTCCCTCCAACGCCACCCCGGGAACCCACTGGGGCGTTCTCTTCCTGGAATCCGAAGACCCTAACCCACCTCCCGGTGTGCCCCTGGCCACCTTCCGGGTGCGCATGGCCCACGTCTTCTATGTGAACGTGCCTCCACTCCAGACCGCAGGGCGCATCACCGGCATCGTGCCTAGCGCGCCCCAAACCCCCCAGGATCCCTACCGCTTCGCCGTGCAGTACCAAAATACCGGGAACACCGCCCAGAAGCTCTCGGGGCGCTTTGAGGTGAGGGACAGCGCCGGGCGCAAGGCGGCCCAGGTGGAGGTTGAGGAGGTGGTGGTCCTGCCGGGGCAGGTGCGGATCCTGCCCGTTTCCCTGGTGGGCCCCCTGCCCGCCGGGAGCTACACCGCTTTGGTAATCCTCAACTATGGAGATCCCAGCAAGGACGTGGCCGCCGACCTACCCTTTACCTTGCGCGCCCCCCTGACCGCTCCCCCCGCACCCCCCACGCCCGAAGGGGAAAAAGGAGGTTCCCCATGAGAAGTCTTTTGGCCGCCTGGCTGGTGTTGACAGCCTCGGCCCTGGCCCAGGCCACCTGGGTGGTCCAGACCCTGATCCCCGAAACCATCGCCTTGCGCACCCCCACCACGGAGATCGCCTTTGACCTTAAAGACTACCCTCCCCGGGGTTTCCCCGCCACCTACCCCGCCAGCAACCTGGAAGGAGGGGTTCTACCCGTGCAGGTGTTCTCCAACGCCCCCGGGGTCTGGAGCATCCTTCTGCAGATCCCGGACCTCAAAAGCGAGACTGGGGAAACCCTCCTCCCCGCCCGCCAGGTGCTCTACCGGGTGAACGGGGGGCTTTGGCTCCGGGCCGATGGCACGCCCCAGATCGTTTACACCCAGTCCGGTCCCACGGGGGATTGGCTGGAGCTCAGATTGGAATTTGCCTTGGAGCTTCTCGGGAACGAGCGGGCCGGAGCCTACGTGGTCCAGGCCCTGGTCACCGCCTTAAGGCAGCCCTGACATGAGGTTCTTGGCCGCTTTCCTCCTCCCGCTGGGCCTGGCCTTGGCCCAGGTGCGCCTCCTCCCCCCGCCAGCCCTTTCCGGAGCCCCGGGGGAGTACCTGACCCTGAGCCTGGGGGTGGAGGGCCAAGGCCCGGCGCGTTTTCGCCTCCTTCTCCCGGAGGGCTGGCAGGCCCTCTCTTCCGAGCGCCAGGCGGTGCTGGAGGGGCGGGGGGAAACCCTCAGCTTCACCCTGCGGGTCCCCCCCCTGCCGGCAGGCACCCGGGGCCAGGCGGCGGTGGTGGCCTACGTGGGGGAGAAAGAGGTAGCCCGGGTCCAGGTGGACCTCGAGGTGCTTCCCCTAATCCAGATCGCCCTGGCGGCGCCGGCCACGCTGGAGGCCCAGCTGGGGGGACCCTTTGAGTTTCCCGCCTACGTGAGCAACCGCTCCAACCAGCGGGTGGAGGTGCTGGTGGAAGCGGAGGCCGCCATGTTCCAGGTCTTCTTGAACCCCCAGGGCTTGGCGCTGGGGCCGGGGGAAACGGGGGTCGTCCAGGTCCTGGTCAATCCCCAAGGGGAGATCTCCGCCGGCTACCGCTTTTACCTCAAACTCCGCGCCACCCCCAAGGGCAAGGGGGAGGCCAAGAAGGAGGCAGGGGTCATCGTCCTTTTCCGCGAGGCTTTGAGCGGCCAGGCCCGGGGGAAAGACCCCACCCTCACCCTAACCCTCGGCTTGGGCCTGAGCCTCGGGGCCACCCTGGAGGGGGGAGCCTGGGCGGCGCAAGCGGGGTATTTCCTTTCCCCAAGCTTGAGCGGCGCCCTTTCCGATTACGTCACCGCCACCGCGGTGCCAAGCCCCCTCCTGGGGGACCTGGGAAACCCCTTGCGCCTCCCCCAGACCCTTAGCCTGGGCCTCAAGGGGGAAGGCTGGGAGGCCCGGGCCCAAGGAGGAGGGGGTAGCTACGGCCTGGCGGGCACCTTCCGGCTGGGCGGGGCGCGGCTGGGCCTGGAAGGCAACTACCGCCCCCAGGCCTGGGGCCTGCGGGCCAGCGCCGCCAGCCTGGACCGCACCCTAGACCTCCAGGGGAGCCTGGCCACCCAGCTCACCCCCGCAGGCCGCCAGGACAGCCTAAGTTTGCGCTACCGCCTGCCCCTGGCGGGCGGGCTTTCCTTAGGGCTCGGCACCGACCTAAGCGGCCAGCAGGGCGAAGGCTACCGCCTTTCCTTCGGCCTTGGCCAAAGCCTCACCTGGCAGACCCAGGACCTGGAGTTGGTGCAAAGCTATAGCGGCCTCCCCTTCGCCGGCCTCCACGCCCTCGGCCTGGCGGGGGGAACGCGAAGCCTCTACCCCTTGGGCCTCCGGGGGAGCACCAGCCTGCAGCTCGGGGCGGAAGCGGGCCTTTGGCATAACCAGCTCACCCTCTACCACCAGCCGGCACCCGGGGCCTTCCTGAGCCTGACGGCCGGCTACCAGCAACAAGGGCCAAGCCGAGGGTTCAGCCTGGCCCCGAGCCTTACCATCAGTTTCGGAGAAGCTGGGGTCTATGCGGGCAGCTTAGGCCTCGGGTACGGGCTAAGCCGCCGCCTCTCGGGCGAGGCCCCGGAGCGGCAGACCTACCAGGGGAACTTCTCCCTGGGTACCCGCGACCTCAGCCTTTCCGGCTACCTGCGCTACCTGGCCCAGGACACCCCCTATCTGGAAGGGAGCCTTCTCCTGCGCTTCGTCCTCCCGGGGGGGAGCCTCGAGGGCCTCTACCTCACCAAGCAGGGCGGCGATCAGGACCTCACCCTCTACGGTGCCGCCTGGAACCAGCTCTGGCCAGGGAGCCTGCAAAGCCGCCTCTTTTACGAGTACCGCCAGGAAGCCTCCGCCAACCAGCGCGTGGGCCTCGGCCTTTCCCAGCGGAACTTCCTCCAGCCCAACCTCTCCTTGGGCGCCTCCTACACCCTCATCCTGCAAAACGGGGGGGCCCGCCACGCCTTCGGCCTTAGCCTGGCCTACGCCCAAGCCCTGACGTTCCCCACCCCCAAGGAGGTGGTGGACCTCTTCGGGGGCCGCAAAGGGGGCGAGGTGGTGGGGCAGGCCTTCCGGGACGAAAACCTGAACAGCCGCCTAGACCCCGGGGAAACCCCCATGGCCGGCCTCAAAGTCTGTCTGGGCCAGGTCTGCGAAACCACCGACGCCGAGGGCCGCTACCGCCTGGTGGCCGCCCCCGGGGAAGGGGCTTTGGTCTTCGCCGGCCTTCCCGCCACCTTGGCCCTGTTGGGAGAGGAAAGGGTATGGGTGGCGCTCAACGCCCGCCTGGAAAAGGACCTGCCCTTCGCCCCCGCCACCACCTTGGTGGTGCACGTCTTGGACGGGGAGGAAGGGGGCCTGGCCTTCGCCGGGGTCTGCGCCCAAGGTGTGGTGGAGCGCTGCACCCGGGCCGACGCCAACGGCCGGGCCATCCTGGGGGGGCTCTTCCGGGGAAGCTACCGCATCCATCCCGACCCGCGCTACCTGCCCGAAGGCTACCGCCCTGGGGAAGGGGTGCAGGCTGAGGTGGACCCCTCGAGGCCCCCCCAAGAGGTGCAGGTATCGGCCCTCCCCCCCAAGCGGGACGTGGAGGTCACCTACACCGCCGACCGCCTCAGCCTGGTGGCCACGGCTGACCCCTCCACCCCCATTTCCGGGGCCGAGGTGGTGATCAAGGCCCTGGTCCAAGGCCAAGCGGAGCGCGTTTGGCTGGAGCTTCCCTCCGGAGCTGTCCCGCTTCAGGCCCAGGAAGGCAACTACTACAGCGCCCGGGTCCGCTTCACCCTGCCCCCCGGCCTACACGTCCTAAAAGTCATGGCCCAAGGCCAAGAAACGGCGGAAGCTCCCCTTTTTCTGCAGGTGGTCCCGGGTGCCCTCTTTGACCCCCAGGCCCTGGAAGGCCCAAAGGTCCACCTCACCCTTCGCTTCCGGGCCCAACGGGTGGCCCTAGGCGCAAACGGCCAATCCTTCGCCCTCCAAAGCGAAGACGGCTACACCTGGACCGGGGAAGTGCCCTTAGGCCCCGGTCAGCACACCCTTTCGGTACTGGCCGACGGGGAAACGCTGGGCTCGGTGGGCCTAAGCATCCCCTCGGAGAGTGCGACCCATTAGGAGGTGGTATTCCATGCGGCATTGGTACGGCGTTCTTTTGGCGGTGGGGCTCTTGGCGGCCTGCTCCCAGGCTCCCCAAGGGATAAACCCCCAAGCGGTGGTGACCCCAGAACCTTCGGTCACGGTGGAAAAAACGGCGGTGCCCTCCTTCAAGCGGGTGTACCGCTGGACCATCCACAAGGCGGTGACGGACCCGGCCAGCGGAAGCCTCACCCTCTCGGCGGGGCAAAGCTACACCCTGAAGTACGCGGTCTCCTTGGTGGGCACCCCCACGGACCAAGACTTTAAGGTGTCGGGCCAGGTGGTCATCAAGAACACCGGGGAGGTGCCCGTGGTCCTTCAGGCTCCTTCGGACGCCCTCTCCACCGGGGAAAGCGTGGCCTTGGCCTGCGGCGTCAGCTTCCCCTACACCCTGGCGGAAGGGCAAAGCCTCACCTGCACCTACAGCCAGACCCTTCCTGACGGGCAAAGCAGGACCAACACCGCCACGGTCAGCTGGACAGCCGGGGACAAAAGCGGCACCGCCCAAGGCCAAGCCAGCTTCGCCTTCACCACCCCCACCGAGGTGGTGGACGGGGCGGTGGACGTAAGCGACCCCTCCGCTACCCCGGTGAGCGCCATCAGCGGGATCAACTCCGAGGGCATCATCTCCCAGACCTACTTCTTTGAGCGGACCATCCGCTTTGACGCCTGCGGAAGCTACCAGGTGGAAAACCAGGCCACCTTCACCACCCGCGACACGAAGACCACCGGAAGCGCCTCGGCCACGGTTCAGGTCGCTGTGCCTTGCCTGGGGGGCTGCACCCTGACCCAGGGGTACTGGAAGACCCACTCCCGCTACGGCCCCGCCCCCTACGACGACACCTGGGCCCAGATCGGGGAGGACACCCCCTTCTACGGTTCCGGAAAGACCTTCTACCAGGTGCTCTGGACCACGCCCTCCGGGGGGAATGCCTACTACATCTTGGCCCACCAGTTCATCGCCGCTAAGCTGAACATCCTGAACGGGGCCGACGCTTCCGCCATCAGCGCCGCCATGGCCTGGGCGGAGGGCTTCTTCGCCACCTACACCCCGGGCAACGTCCCCAAGAGCGTGGCTAGCCAAGCAAAGAGCTACGCCGCCACCCTGGATAGCTACAACAACGGCCTCATCGGTCCTGGCCACTGCTCCGAATGAGGGCCCCGGAGGCTTGCATGAAGCGACTCCTTTGGCTTTTGCTGCTGGCCCTCGCCGCCTGCTCTGTCCCCCGGGGCATCGGCACCACGGGGAACCTGCGCATCCAGTCGGTGCAGCCGGACGTGGTGGCGGGCTGCGCGGTGCAGGCAGGGGACTGGATGGCACTTAAGGGCAACACCTTCGGCACCCAGGCGGAGTGGGACGCAGGGATCAACTACGCCCTCTTCCCTCCCAACCTTCCCGCCGAGTCCCCCGAGATCATCCAAGCCAGCGACCCCGCTACCCTGATGTTCCGGGTGCCCGCTGGCGCGCAAAGCGGCCTCCTCCGCCTTCACATTTCCGGCGTGGGGGAAGCGGAAATCCCGGTGCTGGTGGCCAGCGCTACGCCCCAAATGGCCGTTCCGGGCTGCGAGCTTCCCGCCCCGCCCCAGACCCCCGAGTAGGCCCGAAAGCCCGCCCTCCCCGCCAAGCGGGGAGGGCTTACTTTAAGTGGCTTAAGAACTCCTCCCGCGTCTTCTGGCTTTCCCGGAAAACCCCCAGCATGGCGCTCGTGAGGGTGCGGGAATGCTGCTTTTCCACCCCCCGCATCATCATGCAGAGGTGGACCCCCTCCACCACCACCCCCACCCCCTGGGGCTCGAGGACCTCCTGGATGGCCTCGGCGATCTGCACCGCCAGGCGCTCCTGCACCTGGAGGCGGCGGGCGAAGAGGTCCACGATGCGGGCGAACTTGGAAAGCCCCAGGATCTTGCCGTTGGGAATATAGCCGATGTGCACCTCGCCGAAGAAGGGGAGGAGGTGGTGCTCGCAGAGGGAGTAGAACTCTATACCCTTCACCACCACCATCTCGCTCCCCTCCGCCTGAAAGACAGCCCCGTTAACCACCTCCTTCAGGTCCTGGCGGTAGCCTCGGGTGAGGAAGGCCCAGGCCTTGGCCACCCGCTCCGGGGTCTTCAAAAGCCCTTCTCGGTTGGGATCCTCCCCGATGGCCTGAAGCCACTCCGAGGCCAGGGCCTTGAGACGGTCCAGGTCCAGTTCGGTTTCAAAAGAAAGGCCGGTTTCTTCAATCTCCACCATCTTGCGCTCCATGGTGCTCCCTTTTTCCCCCTCTTTTTGTGGCCCCGGGCTCACTCGGGAACGATGAGGCCCTCCTCCAGGAGGGGCAAGGCCGCTTCCGGCGCCAAGGGGAAGCCCTGGGCCACCTGGCGCAGGGCCTCCAAAGCCTCCCGCTTTTGCCGCTTGAGCCGCAAGTGGAGCTCGCTAAAGGGGTTTAGGGCGTCCTGGCCCCTGAGGGTGAGCCGGTAGCGCCTAGGTGGGTCCACGGGGAAAAGCCCCTTGCGGTAGCGCTCCGCCAAGGCCCGGTACCGAGGGGCGTTGGCGGGGGGGTCGGCGGGGCGCACCACCCGGGCGGGGACGCCCAGGGCCAGCATCCCCTCGGGCACCTCCATCCCCGCCGGCACCACCGCCCCCGCCCCCACCACGGCGTTTTTGCCGATCCTGGCCCCGTTGAGGACGATGGCCCCCATGCCGATCAGGGCCCCCTCCTCCACCACCGCCCCGTGGACCACCGCCCGGTGGCCCACGGTGACGGAAGGCCCCAAAAGGCAGGGAAAACCCGGGTCGGCGTGGAGGACGGCCCCGTCCTGGACGTTGGTACCGGGGCCCACCACCACCCTTTCCAAGTCCCCCCGGGCCACGGCGCCAAACCAGAGGGAAGCCCCCTCCCCCACCTCCACCGCCCCCACCACGTAGGCCCCGGGGGCGAGGAAAGCGGTGGGGTGGACCTTGGGAAGCTTGTCCTCAAAGCGGTAAACGCTCAAGGGCCACCTCCAAAAGCCCCAGGTCCTCGGGGAAGGCGAGGAGGGCCCGGGCCTCATCGGGGGCGAACCAGCCGGCCCCGGTCATGCCTGCCTCCAGCCTGGGCTTCCCCTCCCCCCGCATGAGGAACCAGTGCACCTCCCGCTCTATCCCCTTGGGGTTGACGTAGCGGGTGGGGTAAAGGGGGCCCAGGACCACGGCCTGGACCCCGGTTTCCTCGTACACCTCCCGCACCGCCGCGCTTTCCAGGCTCTCCCCCGCCTCTATGTGCCCCTTGGGGAAGACCCAAAAGCCCATGCGGTCCCGAAGAAGAAGCACTTCCCGCTTGGCGTTGAAGACCACGCCCCCAGCGCCTAGTTCCACCCGTACCTCCGCTTGAGGTGGTCCAGGGTGGCCTCGTCCACCTCAGGACCCCCTTGGTAGCGCTCCTCCAGGTTCTCCATGCCGATGAGGGCCAAAAAGGCCTCCTCCGTTTCCCGGTCAAAGGCCCCGTGGGCCTCCCCGGCGTAAAGGCCAAGCTCCCCGAGCACCTTCTGGAGCCAGCGCACCTCCTCCTCCCGCAAGGGGCGCCGGGCCCTGGGCCTTTCAAAGAGGAATCGGTGGAGGGAAAGGAGGCGGGAAAGCTCCCCTAGGGGCTCGAGATGGTCGTCCACCCGCAGGTCTATGTAGCGGTCCCAAAGCCCCCCGTACCCCTTCCCTTCCCCCACCACCAAAAGGGCGGCGGACTGCCGGCCCCGCTTATCCCCCCCGGCCGCCTCCCCCGCCTTCAGGGCCCGAAGGAGCCGCTCGGGAAAGGGGAGGTCCTTTTCCCGGGCGAAGGTTTCCGTCATGGCCTCCACCACCTCGGGGCCCACCAGGAGGTTGCCCTGGGCGGCGAAGCCCTCCCCCACCACCCCCCCGGCCCAGGGGTGGCAAAGGCTCCCGGTAAAGCTTAGGGCCTCGCCCTTCGCGCTCACCAAGCCGAACTGCCGCCTTTCCAAGTGGGGATCGGTACGGCGGAAGGCCTCCAAGACCCCTTCCGGGCTCGCCCCTTCCGCCAGAAGGGCCAGGCCCTGGGGGCCAAAGCGGGGGTTGGCGTAGGACTGGGTGGCGATGGCCCCCACCTGGGCCCTGGCGAAGGGCACCACCGCCCCCACCGCCAGGAACTTGCTGGCCACGGCCACGCCCAGGTCCCCGGTCTCCGGGTCCCGGGCCACCAGGGAGAAGGTGGCCACCACCATGCCCTTATCCTACGCGCCTTCCCGTGGTAGAGTGGGGGGATTGGGTGCGCCCATGGAGATTAGAAACATTGCCATCATTGCCCACGTGGACCACGGCAAGACCACCTTGGTGGACGCCATGCTCCACCAAGCCAAGGCTCTGAAGAAGGAGGAGGGGGAACGGATCCTGGACTCTTTCGCCCTGGAGAAGGAGCGTGGCATCACCATCCTGGCCAAGAACACCGCCGTGGTCTGGGACGGGGTGAAGGTGAACATCGTGGACACCCCGGGGCACGCGGACTTCGGGGGGGAGGTGGAGCGGGCCCTTTCCCTGGTGGACGGGGTGCTCCTCTTGGTGGACGCGGCGGAAGGCCCCATGCCCCAGACCCGCTTCGTCCTAAGGAAGGCCCTCGAGGCCGGCCTCAAGCCCATCGTGGTCCTGAACAAGGTGGACAAGAAGGAGGCCCGCCCCGACGAGGTCTTGAACCTCACCTTTGACCTCATGGTGGAGCTAGGCGCTTCCGAGGAGCAGCTGGACTTCCCCTACCTCTACGCCGTCGGGCGCGAGGGGAGGGCCTGGCGGGAAGAGCCCCGGGAGGACCTGGCGGAGCTTTTCCAGACCATCCTGGACCACGTGCCCCCGCCCCGCTGGACGGAAGGCCCTTTGCAGCTTTTGGTGGCCAACCTGGACCACTCCCCCTACCTGGGCCGGGTGGCGGTGGGCAAGGTGGCCCGGGACCGGGTGCGCAAGGGGGAGACGGTGGCCGTCCTGAAGGAGGGGGGCCAAGTCCTGGCCAAGGTGGCGGCGGTCTACACCCACCAGGGCCTGGAGCGGGTGGAGGTGGAGGAAAGCCTTCCCGGGGACATCGTGGCCCTGGCCGGGGTGGAGGGGGCGGAGATCGGGGACACCCTGGCGAGCCTCGAGGCCCCCGAGGCCCTGCCCCGCCTGGCGGTGGACGAGCCCACCGTGGCCCTCACCCTGAGCGCCAACACCTCCCCCTTCGCCGGGCGGGAGGGGAAGTACGTCACGGGGCAAAAGCTCAAGGAACGGCTGGAACGGGAGCTTCGCACCAACGTGGCCCTGCAGGCTTTGGAGGTGGCCCCCGAGGTGTTTGAGCTAAGGGGCCGGGGGGAGCTCCACCTGGCCATCCTCCTGGAAACCATGCGCCGGGAAGGGTACGAGTTCAGCGTGGGCCAGCCCCGGGTCCTCCTGAAGGATGGCCTCGAGCCCTACGAGCGCTTGGTGGTGGAAGCCCCCAAGGACCGCTTTGGGGCGGTGATGGAAGCCCTGGGGCAGAGGCGGGCGGAGATGGTCCACATGGAATCGGGCGAACGGGTGCGGGCGGAGTTCATCCTGCCCGCCCGGGCGCTTTTCGGTTTCCGGAGCCTCTTCCTCTCCCTCACCGGGGGGGAGGGCATCCTGAGCCACACCTTCCACGGCTACGGCCCCGAGGCCGGACCCATCCCCACCCGCGCCACGGGGAGCGCCGTGGCCATGGAAGCGGGGGTGGCCACCGCCTACAGCCTCCACCGCCTGCAGGAACGGGTGCAGTTTTTCATTGAGCCGGGCACCGAGGTCTACGTGGGCATGATCGTGGGGGAGCACGTGCGGGAAAACGACCTGGAGGTGAACGTCACCACCGCCAAAAAGCTCACCAACATCCGGGCCGCGGGCTCCGACGAGAACATCCGCCTCATCCCCCCAAGAAAGCTCTCCCTGGAGGAGGCCCTGGAGTTCTTGGCCGAGGACGAGCTCCTGGAGGTCACCCCCAAAAGCCTCCGCCTGCGGAAAAAGGTCCTGGACCCGGCCAAGCGCAAGCGCCTGGTGGGGAAGTAGCCACGGGCCCCAAGCCGGTGTAGAATCGCCCCGTGAAGCGTTTTCTGCTCCTCACCCTGGCCCTTTTGGGCCTTGGCATGGGCCTGGCCCAGGCCCCGGTAAAGGTGCGCATCGGCTTTAACCCCACCCAGAACTCCGACCAGCTCAAGGCGGCGGCCCAGGCCATCGCCGACTACATTGAGCGGGAGTTCAAGGGCACGGTGGAGGTGGAGATCTTCGTCCCCACGGAGTACCGCGGCCTTATTGAGGCCATGAAGGCGGGCAAGCTGGAGTTCGCCTTCTTCCCCCCGGACGGCTACGTCCTGGCCCACCGGGAAGCCGGGGCCGAGGTCCTTTTGAAGTCGGTGCGGAACGGCAACCCCTACTACTGGTCGGCCATCATCGTGCGCAAGGACTCCGGCGTCAAGCGGATTGAGGACCTGGAAGGCAAGACCATCGCCTGGGTGGACCCCCTCTCCGCCGCCGGCTACGTTTTCCCGCGGGCGGCTTTGGTGAGCCGGGGCATCAACCCCGATACCTTCTTCGCCAAACAGGTCTTCGCCGGCAAGCACGACGCCGCCGTGCTGGCGGTGCTCAACAAGTCCGTGGACGCCGCCGCCACCTTCGCCAACGATGACAAGAACAAGTCCGGGGCCTGGACGCAGTACCTGAAGCCGGAGGAGGCCCGCCAGATCACGGCCATCTTCTACTCCAAGCCCATCCCCGGGGACACCTTCTCCGTGGCCAAAGACTTCCTGGCCAAGTACCCCAACCTGGCCCGGGGGATCGCCGCCGCCATCCAGCGCTGCAAAGCTCCTCAGTGCAACCTCTTGCAGAACCTCTACCGCATTGACTACATGATCCCCGCCAAGGACAGCGACTACGACGTGGTGCGGGAAGCCCGCCGGATATCCGGCCAGGACAAGTGAACAGCCCCTCCCTCCGGCCCCCAGGACCCCCTGGGGGCTTTTTTCCGAAAACCATGATTGAGGTCCGCAACCTGAGCAAGGTTTTCCCCGACGGCACCCAGGCCCTTTCCGGGGTCAGCGTTTCCATCCCCAAGGGGGATTTCGTGGCCATCATCGGCCTCTCCGGGGCGGGCAAGAGCACCTTCTTGCGCACCCTAAACCGCCTGGTGGAGCCCACCGCCGGGGAGGTATGGGTGGGCGGGGTGGAGGTCACACGCCTTTCCCGCAAAGAGCTCCAGGCTTTCCGCCGCAAGGTGGGCTTCATTTTCCAGCAGTTCAACCTGGTCCAACGCCTTACCGTGCTGGACAACGTGCTCCACGGCCGACTGGGGTACTTGCCCACGTGGAAGGGGCTTTTAGGCCTCTACCGGGAAGAGGACACCGCCATCGCTCTGGAGCAGATTAAGCGGGTGGGGCTTCAAGGCAAGGAGCGCGCCCGGGCCGACCAGCTCTCCGGAGGACAACAGCAGCGGGTGGCCATCGCCCGCGCCCTGGCCCAGGAACCCGAGCTCATCCTGGCGGACGAGCCCATGGCGAGCCTAGACCCGCGCCTTTCCGACGTGATCCTGGGCATCCTCAAGGAGTACAACGAGGAAAAGGGGGTCACCGTCTTGGTGAACATCCACGTGCTGGAACTGGCCCGGCGCTACGCCCGGCGCATCTTGGCCTTCAACAAAGGGCGCTTGGTCTTTGACGGACCGGTGGAAGCCCTAACCCCCGAGGTGGAGCGCCAGGTCTATTCGGGCAACCTGGAGGCGCTATGAGCCTGGCCTTTTTTGCCGCCGGCCTATCCCTAGCTGGGCTCTTAGGCCTTGGCCGGGGTTCGGTGCGGCGGTACCTGGTGGCGGCGGCCTTAGGCATCCTGGTGGCGAGCCCGGCCTTCCCCTTGGTGGGCGCGGTGGGGTACCTTTCCCGGGAAGCTCTGGAGCCAACCCTGGCCGCCCTCCTTCCCGCCTACCCTCTTCTGGCCTTGGTGCCTTTGGCCGCCGCCTTGGCCTTGGCCCTGGCCCACTTCGGGGGCCGGGTGGCGGGGCTCGGGGGGCTCCTGGGAGGAGGGCTCGGCCTTTTCGCCCTCCTCAGCTTCCTGGACGGGCACGCCCACCTGGTTAAGCTCCGCCCTGTACCGGGCCTCATGGAAGGGGTGGCCGCCTTGGCCTTGGCCATACCCTTCCTCGCCCTGGCCTGGGGGCAGCGGAAGCGGGCCTGGCTCTGGCTTCCCTTGGGGGTGGCGCTGGGGTTTGGCGCCTTTTCTTGGCTGAACTCGCCCACCGGGCACACCTACTTCCCCCGGATGGGGGCCTACTACAAGCTGGTCCTGCCGGCGGAGCCGGGGGCCGAGGAAGCCTTGGTCCAGGCCTTTAACCAGGGCCTCGAGGAGCTCAACCGGGTCCGCCAGGAAATCGGCCTTCCCCCGCTAAAGCCCATCCAAGACCTTTCAGGCCTGGGGGAGGGAAGGCTGCCCCAGGAGGTAGCCCAGGCAGGGTACCGCCTCCTCCAGCCCGCCGCCCTTAGGTATGGGGCGGTGGCCCTGCTCCTTTTCCTGGGCGTCTTGTTCGGCGCTGGGCTTTGGCTCGTCTTTCGGCCCGGGTTGGAAGACCCCGGCGACCTGCGCCAAGGAGGGGTGATGGCCGCCGTGGCCTTGAGCATCTTTCCTGCCTTTGATGCCACGGAGTTTGACCTGGGCAAGCTGGTGAAGGGCTGGCCCTTCTTGGTCAACTTCCTGGACCGGGCCTGGCCTCCCAATCTGGCCCAGCCCCAGCAGGATATCTACCCTTTGCAAAGCGTGGCCAGCGAGATGCTCCTCACGGTGGAAATCGCCCTGGTGGGCACCCTCCTCGCCGCCCTGTTCGCCCTACCCACCAGCTTCCTGGCCGCCCGCAACCTCACCTTCAAAAACCCGGTCCTTCGCCTTCTCTTTTATCTCATGCGCGGTTTCTACAACGTGGACCGGGGCGTGGACACCTTGATCCTGGCCCTCATCCTGGTGGCGGCGG
Source organism: Thermus thalpophilus (assembly GCF_022760915.1). Taxonomy (NCBI): domain Bacteria; kingdom Thermotogati; phylum Deinococcota; class Deinococci; order Thermales; family Thermaceae; genus Thermus; species Thermus thalpophilus. The sequence continues at coordinate 25,744 of NZ_JAKTNS010000001.1, forward strand.
TGGGCCTTGGCCCCTTTGCCGGGGTCCTGGCCATGGCCATCCACTCCATCGCCGATCTGGGTAAGCTTTACTCGGAAGCCATTGAAAACGTGGACAAAGGCCCCATAGAGGCCTTGGAAAGCGTGGGAGCCAGTGGCAGCAACGTGCTGCGCTGGGCCATTCTGCCCCAGGTGCTGCCCCTTTTTGTTTCCTACACCCTCTACCGGTTTGAGATCAACTTCCGGGTGTCCATCGTCCTCGGCCTGGTGGGGGCGGGGGGTATTGGCTTTTTCATCAAGGGAGCCATGGACGCTGGCCACTACGACCAAATGGTAATTGGCATCATCGCCATCGTCCTGGTGGTAAACCTGATTGACTTCGCTTCCAGTTGGCTCCGTAGCCGCCTGGTCTAGCGGTTAAGGCCGGGCCAAAAGGCCCGGCCTTCTTACTCCTCTTCCCGCTCCCCGTAGGTTTCCAAAGCCTCCTGCCACGCTTGGCTGATCTCCTTGGCCTGCTCCATGGCTGACCTCCTTGGCCTTAAGGGTAGCCCCCAAGCGGGCAAGGCGCCCCAAGCTAAAGGCAAAACCCGTACACCCCCAAGCGGTGTAGGCGGAAGGAGGCTACACCGCTAAGTCTGCAGGAGGCTTTCCGCCTCGAGGCGGGCGAGAACCCGCTCTAAGCTCCCTCCCCGCCAGCGCTCCACGGCATAGGCCGCCAGGGGAAACCGCTCCTTAAGCCGCTTGAGAAGCCCAGCGGCGTCCTCTGGGCGCCCCCCCTGGAGCACCAAAAGATATCCACCTTCCAGGCGGAAGGCCAGGTCCCCTCGGCGAAGCTCCCGCACCAAGCGCTCCGGGGGCAAGGGGGCCGAGAAGTAGACCAAGACCAGCTCCCGCCTTAGGGCTAGCCCCTCCAAGGCCCCGGCCAGGCGCAAAAGGTCCTCCCGCGTCCCCACCCCCTCCAAGGCGGGCAACAGGGGGGCCTCCCGCCCCGTGCCCAGGAAGAAGGCCGCCCCTAATGTGGCCGCTCCCAAGGCCCCAGATAGGGCGGTGTAGAGGGAGCCTTCCCGCCCGGTGAAGGCCAAGGCGCTCTCTAAAGCGAGGGTCAAGGCCAAAAGGCCAAGCCCCAGCACCAAGGCGAACTGCACCCGAAAGCCCACGGGGAACCGGGAATAAAGGCTCGCCACCGCCGCCAGGAGGAGGCCCACCACGAAAAGGGTAAGCCCCCTTTCCACCTGGCCTAAAGGTTCCCCCTGGGCCAGGGGCAAAAGGCCCAGGAGGAAAAGAAGCCAAGGAAGCAAGAAGAGCCAGCGCATGCTCCCCCCAAGGCTACCACGCCTTCCTTACACCCGCCTTAGCATGGGAAGGTGGAACCCTTAGCGGAACGCTTGCGGCCGAGAAGCCTGGACGAGGTCCTGGGCCAGCCCCACCTCACGGGGGAACGGGGCCTCCTAAGGCGGATGCTGGAGGCCAAGCGCCTAAGCTCCATGGTCCTCTTCGGCCCCCCGGGCACGGGCAAGACCACCTTAGCCCGCCTCCTGGCGGAGGGGATGGGCCAGCCCTTTCTCCGGCTTTCCGCCGTGGAGGCGGGGCTTAAGGAGGTGCGGCAGGCTTTGGAGCGGGCGCGGGAGGAGGGGGGGCTCCTGCTTTTCCTAGACGAGATCCACCGCTTCAACAAGGCCCAGCAGGACGCCCTCCTTCCCCACCTGGAATCCGGCCTCCTCACCCTCATCGGGGCCACGGCGGAAAACCCCGCCTTTTTCCTCACCCCCGCCCTGCGCTCCCGCCTCCGCCTCCTCCCCGTGCGCCCCCTTTCCGAAGGGGACCTCCTCGCCCTCCTCAAGCGGGCCCTCGAGGACCCCCGGGGCCTTCCCGGCACCCCTTACGAGGAAGCGGCCTTGAGGCTCCTGGCCCAGGCGGCGGGGGGGGACGCCCGCTTCGCCCTGAACACCTTAGAGCTCGCCGCCGCCTTTGGCGAGGTGAGCCGGGAAAGCGTGCGGGAAGCCCTGGGGGCCGAGCGCTTCGCCATGGACCGCCAAGGGGACCACTTCTACGACCTCACCTCCGCCCTGCACAAAAGCCTGAGGGGCTGCCACGTGGACGCCGCCCTTTACTACCTGGCAAGGCTCCTCAAGGGAGGGGCGGACCCCCGCTACGTGGCCCGCCGCCTTATCCGGGTGGCGGTGGAGGACGTGGGCTTGGCCGATCCCCTGGCCCTCCGCCTGGCGGTGGCGGCCCTGGAGGCCTACGAGGCCTTGGGCAGTCCGGAGGGGGAGCTCGCCTTGGTGGAAGCGGCGGTCTACCTGGCCCTGGCCCCCAAGTCCAATAGCCTCTACACCGCCTGGCAAGAGGCGGAGGAAGCGGCCAAGGCCCACCCCGATGCCCCTGTGCCCCTAAACCTGCGCAACGCCCCCACCCCCTTGGCCAAAGCCCAGGGCCACGGCCAAGGCTACGCTTACTACCACGAGGACCCGGAAGGGAGTTTCGCCCAGCGCTACCTGCCCGAGGGCCTCGAGGCCCTCCGCCTCTTTGAAGCCACGGGGGAGGGCTGGGAAGAACGGGTAAGGGAGCGGCTAAAAGCCCTCAGGGCACGCTTTGAAAGCGAAGGCCAAAGGCGAGGTAAGGGCTGAAGGGTCCGTAGCCCACCTCCAAAAGCCAGCCTTCCCCCCTGTACCCCAGGCTCAGCTGGGGGGCCAGGCCCAGGTTGCCGTCCCAGTCCAAGGCCAGGTGGCCTCGAGGGGAAAGGTACCACCCCCCCCCGCCCAGGAGAAGGCCCAGATCGGCACTAAAAGCCCGCTGTCCCTCCCCGGAAGGCCACAGGCTTAGGCCGCCGTCCAGGCTAAACCCCTCCGCCAAGGCCACCTTGCCCCCCAGGCGCAGGCTCCACTGGAGGGAAAGGTTCCACTCCCACCGCCCGTCCCCTTGGGCCAAGGCCACGTAGGGCAAGGCCCAAACCGGGTACTGGCTCCCCGGGGAAAGGCTGGGGAAGAGGCTCCCTCCCACGCTGAAGGCCACCCCCCGCACTGGCTCCGGGTCCCGCAACACCGCCACGGGCAGGCACCCCGCAAGAAACACTAGGCCGAAAAGCCAAGCCCGCATGGCCTAAAAGCGCACCGCCCCGGAAAGGCTGAAGAGGCTACCCCCTTGGGGGCTCCAAAGCACCCCCACCTCCGCCAAGAACCCCTCCCCCAAGTACCCCAAGGTGCCCTGGTAGAGGAAGCCCGAAACGCTCAAGTCCTGGGACTGGAACCCCAGCCAGTGCACCCTGGGGGAAAGGTACAGGCTACCTAGACCCAGTAGGAGCCCCGCATCCGCCGACAGGGGCACCCCGTCCTGCCCCACAAAGGGCGGCAGGGTGAGGCCCAGGTCCAACGCAACACCTGGGGCCACGGCCTGCTTGAGCCCCGCCCTCAGGCCCAGCTGCACGGAGAGGTTAAACTCCGTGGAGCCGTCCCCTTGGGCGTAGGCGGCGTAGGGAACGAGGGCCACGCCGTCCCCCGAACCCAAGGCGCTCAGCCCAAAGACCAGGCTCCGCCCCGCAACCGGCTCCGGCGGGCGCAACACCGCCACGGGCAGGCACCCCGCCAAGAAGAGAAGCAGCCCCGCAAGTAGGGCCCGCATGCGTTTTCACCCCCTCGCCCTCAGGATAGTACCTCAGCCCTTTAGCCCCTCCTCAAAGGTGGCCACCACCCGCCGCTCAAAAAGGAGGTACAAAAGGGCGATGGGCAGGACGCTCAAAAGGGCCGCCGCCGAGAGGAGGCCCCAGTCCGTGGAGTACTTGCGCTGCAGGTCGGTGAGCCAGGTCTGGAGCGTCCAAAGCCTCGGGTCCGAAACCACCACCCTGGGGTAAAGGACCAGGTTCCAGTGGGCGGCGAAGGCGAGCACCCCCGCAGCCACCAAGGTGGGCCGAACCAAGGGGAAGAGGATGTGGAAGAGGAGCACCCTATGCCCCGCCCCATCCAGCCAGGCCGCCTCCAAAAGCTCCTCCGGCACCCCCCGCATGGCCTGGTAGACCAGATAGATGACAAAGGGACTGGCGGCGAAGGGAAGAACCAGGGCGAAAAGGGTATCCAAAAGGCCAAGCCCCTGGAGAACGCCGTAAAGGGGGACCAGAAGGAGCTCCGCCGGCACCGCCATGAGAAAAAGGTAAAAGGGCAAAAGCCCAAGCCCCGCTCGGAGGGCGTAAGCGGCCAAAAGGGCGGTGAAAAGCTGCAGGGCCACCACGCCCGCGGAGAGGCCCAAGGAGAAGAGAAGCCGATCCCAGAAACCCTCCTTGGCCAGGGCGCGGACGTTTTCCAGGCTGAAGCCCACCCGGGAGAAAAGCTCCCCCGAGTACACCGCCTCCTTGGGCATGAAGGCGGCGTAGGCCATCCAGAGGAAGGGGAGGGCGATGAAAAGGAGGACGGCGAAGACGAAAAGGTGCTTGAGGAAGCGGCCCACGCCCCCACTATAAAGGGTTAGGATGCCCCCATGGGACCCCTTTCCGGCATCAAGGTCCTGGACCTTTCCCGCGTGCTTGCGGGGCCCCTTTGCACCATGATCCTGGCCGATTTGGGCGCGGAGGTCATCAAGGTGGAACCCCCTTGGGGGGACGAGACTCGAGGCTGGGGCCCCCCCTTCGCCGCGGGGGAAAGCGCCTATTTCCTCTCGGTGAACCGGGGCAAGAAAAGCGTGGTCCTGGACCTGAAGCGCAAAGAAGGCCAGGAGGCGGTGCGGCGCCTGGCCCAGGGGGCGGACGTGCTGGTGGAAAACTACAAAACAGGGGACCTCGCCCGCTACGGCCTGGACTACGAAAGCTTAAAGGCCCTGAACCCCAGGCTCGTCTACCTCTCCCTCACCGGTTTCGGCCACACCGGGCCCCGGGCCAAGGAACCCGGCTACGACGCCGCCCTTCAGGGCTACACCGGCATCATGTCCGTCACTGGGGAGCCCCAAGGCCCCCCCATGAAGGTGGGGGTGGCCTGGATTGACGTGATGACGGGGATGATGGGGGCGGTGGCCGTGCTCACCGCCCTTTGGGAAAGGGAGCGAAGCGGCGTGGGCCAGCACGTGGACCTCTCCCTCTTTGACGTGGGCCTCTTCGCCCTGGTCAATCTGGGGGAAAGCTACCTTCTCACGGGAAGACCCCCACAAAGGCTTGGCAACGCCCACGCCCAGATCGTCCCCTACGGGGCCTTCCCGGCGGCGGACGGGTGGCTGGTCCTCGCCGTGGGGAACGACGAGCAGTTTGGGAGGCTTTGCCAGGTCTTAGGGCTTCCCCATTTGGCGGCGCGCTTCCCCACCAACCCGAGCCGCGTGGAAGGGCGGGAGGAGGTGGAAAGAACCCTGGCCCAGGTGCTCCGCACCCGCCCCCGGGCCCACTGGCTGGAGCGGCTCAAGGGGGCGGGCATCCCCGCCGCCCCGGTGAACGACCTGGCCGAGGCCTTCCAGGACCCCCAGGCGCAGGCCCGGGGAGCGGTCTGGACCCTGGAACATCCCCTTTTGGGGACCCTCCCCACCCTGGCCAACCCCTTGCGCTTCCTCTCCCGCACCCCCGCCAGGCCCCCCACGCCCCCACCCCTTTTGGGCGAGCACACGGAGGCCGTCCTCTTGGAAGCGGGGTACACCCCCGAGGAGGTACGCCGCCTTGTGGAAATGGGCGCCGCCCGGGTGGCCAAGCGGCGAGAAGGGTAAAGGAAAGCGCCCTTCGGAAGGGCGCTTTTTTCACAAGAACCTCTGGCCAAGGGCGTGGACGGCTGTGGATAACCCTGTGGATAACTCGCCCCCGGCTACCCAGCGGCACCCGGACCTGGGCGCTTAGGGCTGCTTCCTTCCGGACCTGACCCGGTTCACGCCCGGCCCGCCGCGCTGGACCGGGGGCTTGGGTAGTATAGCACCCATGGAAGCCCTGAGGCTAGAGGGCGTGAGCAAGCGCTACGGGCGCAAGCCCGTCTTGGAAAGGGTGAGCCTCACGGTGGCCCCGGGGGAGGTCTACGCCCTGGCGGGCCCCAACGGCTCGGGCAAGACCACCCTGATCCGCCTGGTGACGGGCCTGGCCTTCCCCACGGAAGGGCGGGCGATCCTTTTGGGGGAGGACGTGCACAAAAACCCCGCGGCCCGGCGCCACCTGGGGGCGGTGGTAGAGGCGCCCGCTGCTTTCTACCCCTACCTCACGGGGCGGGAGAACCTCCGCCTGCAGGCCTACTTGGCCGGGGTGAGGGAGGAAGGGCGCATCGGCGAGGTGCTGGCCCGCCTGAAGCTTCTGGCGGTGGCGGACCAGAAGGTGGGAAGCTACTCCTTGGGGCAACGGCAGCGCCTGGGCCTGGCGGCGGCCATCCTCCACCGGCCCAAGGTCCTGATCCTGGACGAGCCCACCAGCGGCCTAGACCCGGAAGGGGTGGAGCTCGTCCACGGCCTCCTAAAGGAGCTTTCCCAGGAAGGGGTGGCGGTCCTCCTCTCCACCCACCACCTCCAGGAGGTGAGCCAGTACGCCCACAAGGTGGGGATCCTGGGCGGGGGAAGGCTTTTGGACGAGGTGGCGCTTTCCGGGCGGGAGGTGTACCGCCTCGAGGCCCACCCTTTGGAAGGGGCCTTGGCCCTCCTCAAGACCCTCCCCCAGGTGGCCCAGGCGCGGCTCCAGGGGGGCGCCATCCTCTTTGAGGGGAACCCGGAAGCGGCGCTCAAGGCCCTCCTCGCGGAGGGCTACCGGGTGAAGGCCCTCCATGCCGAGCGCTTTGACCTCAGGAGCTACTACCAGGAGCGGGTGAAGCATGCTTAGGCTCTTTTTCTTTGAACTTTACAAACTTTTCCGGTTGCGTTCCGTAGCCCTGGGGCTCCTTTTCGCCTTCCTCCTCCCCTTCCTCTGGGCCCTGGCCCCCGGGCTCAAGGAGGTTTACGGCCTGGTCCTGGCCTCGGGGTGGCAGGTGGTCTCCTTAAGCCTCCTGGCGGGGATGGAGTTTCTCTTCCCCTTCCTGGTGGTCATGGCGGCGAGCGAGTCCTTGGGAAGCGAGGTGGCCCAGGGCACGCTCAAGACCCTCCTCCTCAGGCCCCTTCCCCGAAGCCTCCTCCTCCTGAGCAAGCTCCTCGCCGTCCTCCTCTACCCCTTCGTCCTCCTGGCGGCGAGCTTCCTGGGAAGCCTCCTGGCGGGCCTACCCCACGGGTTTGGCCCCTTCTTCGGCGGCACGGGCCTGGGGGAAGGGGGGTTTGCCGGCACCGGGCTCCTCACCCCGGGGGAAGCCCTAGGGGAACTCCTCCGGGCGCACCTCCTGGCGGGGACGGTCCTCGTGCCCCTGGCCGCCTTGGCCCTCCTTTACGGGACCCTCTTCCTCTCCACCACGGCAAGCGCCCTGGCGGCGGTGGCCACCCTGCTCCTCATGCGCCTCCTGGTGGCCTTCCCCGCCCTAACGCCCTTCCTCCTCACCACCTATTTGGACCTACACCTGCGGCCCCAGGCGGCGGGGCTTGGGCTTTCCCTCCTTCTCATCTACACCCTGGGCTTCGCCTTCCTGGCGGCCCTCCTCTTTGAGCGGAAGGACCTCTAGAGGCCCACAAAGCGCCCCTCGGCCAAGAGGGGCTCGCCGTCCAGGAGGAGCCGGCCTTCCTTCAGGGAAAGCACCAGGTCCCAGTGGAGGGCGCTTCGGTTCTTGCTGCCCGTTTCCGGGTAGCTTTGCCCCAAGGCCAGGTGCACCGTGCCCCCCATCTTCTCGTCCAGGAGGATGAGGCCCGTGGGCCGGGTGAGGCCGAAGTTGGTGCCGATCCCCACCTCCCCAAGCCGCCTCGCCCCCTCGTCCGTGGCCAGGGCGCTTCGCAGGTAGTCCTCTCCCACCTCAGCGCGGGCCTCCACCACCACGCCCCGGGCAAAGCGGAGGTAAACCCCTTCCACCCTCCGCCCCCCCACGAAGGCGGGGAGGTTGAAGCGCACCTCGCCCTCGGCGCTGTCCTCCACGGGAGCGGTGAAGACCTCCCCCGAGGGCATGTTCCGCCGCCCGTCGGAGTTGATCCAGACCCTCCCCGCCACGGAAAGGGTGAGGTCCGTGCCCGGGGCCAGGATGCGGAGTTCCTTCCCTTGGGTAAGCCGCGCGATTAAGCCCTCCTGGAAGCGGGAAAGGTCCCGCCAGGCGGCCACGGGGTCCTCCCGGTCCAGGAAGAGGGCCCCCTCTAGGTAAGCCCGGAACTCCCCCGTGCCGATCCCCGCCCCCACGGCGTAGCCCACGGTGGGGTAGAGGGTGAGGGTCCAGCGCTTCCCAAGCCGCATCTCCTGCAAGGGCCGCCAGGCCCGCTGGTGTTTTAGGGAAAGCCCTGGGTCCAAGGAGGCCATTTCCAAGGGGTTCTCCGCGGAAAGGACCTTAAGGAACTTGTCCGCCTTCTCGTAAAGGGCCCACTCCACCTCGGGAACCCGCTCCAACCATGCCCCTCCGTGGAGGAGGAAGTCCCGCCCCTCCCCGGGGTAAGCCAAGCGGAAGAAGGGGTAAGCCCCCCGCCGAAGCAGGGTTCGCTTCAGGTGAGGCAGGAGGGGAAGGGCCGGGGTTTCCGCCTCCACCAAAACCGTCTCTCCCGGGCCCGCCTCCAGGCAGTACTCGGCCAAAAGCTCGGCAAAACGCGCTTCCACCCTGTTATCATAGGGCCAAGATGGAAGAACCCAAGATCACGCCCCTGGCAAGGCGGCTGGCCGAGGAGAACGGCATAGACTGGCGCCGCCTCCAAGGCACGGGCCCCGACGGGACCATCGTGGAGCGGGACATCCTGGCCTTTTTGGCCAAGGTGATGGCGGGGGAGGTGGACCTGCCCCCCATGCCGGAGGAGCCGCCCCCCGTCCTGCCGGAGGAAGACCTCAAGCGGGCCCAGGAAGCCCTGGGAAAGGAAGGGGTGGACCTCTCAGAACTCCTCCCCGAGCCTCCCAAAACCCCCACGGTGCAGTTGGAGGAGCTGGAAGAGGAGGCCTTGGAGCTGGAGCCGGTCCTGGAAGAGATGGACCTGGAGCTGGACCTGGAGGAGGAGGCCCTGGAGGTGGCGGAGGAGCCGCCCCCCGTCCTCGAGGAGGACCTGGTCCTTCCCCCGGAAGAGCCCGCACCAAGCCCCTTGAAGGAGGAGCTCGAGGCCCTCTTGGCCGAGGAAAAGGAGCCTGCGGAGACCCCAAGTTCCCTGGAGGAAGAGCTCGCCGCCTTCCTGGCGGAGGAAGAAGCGGTCCCCGAAACACTTTTGGCGGGGGAGGACTTCCTGACCGAAGAAGCCCCGGTTCCGGTCCCGCCCCCTCCCCCCGTGGCCCCCACCCTGGGCGCGGCCGCCACCCCCGTGGCCCCCGCGGCCACCCTTCTTCGGGTCTACCGCCGCCGGCTTGACCCCACCTCCCTGCAAAACGCCCTAAAAACCTTCGCCCAGGTCCACGGGGTGCCGGAAAACCCCTTGCCCTTTTTGCTCAAAGGGGCGGAACGGGCCCTGGCGGAACTGGAGCTTCCCCTTAGGCCCCTCCTGGGCCGGTTGGAGGGGGAGAGGGTGGTGGGGCTAAGGCCTTTGGGGAACTTCCTCGCCCTCTTCCGGCAAGAAGGGGGCGAGGAGGGGGAGGGCCTCCTCTGCTTCGCCGGGGAGGAAGAGGTCCACACGGGCCGGCCAAGCCTCTTCCTCTCCGCAGAAGGGGTCCTGGCCGCCTCGGGCTTGGAAGCCCCCGTGGCCCGGAAGCTTTTGGAAAGGGTGGCCCTCTACCTGGAAAACCCCGTGCTCCTCTTGGCCTAAACGCACCCGCCCCGGGAAGGCCTCCGGGGCGGGCTCTTTCGGCGCTAGAGCTTCTTCAAGGCCTGGGTGAGCTGGGTTAGGACTTGTTGCGCATCCCCGTAGAGCATGCGGGTGTTGTCGGCGTAGAAGAGCTCGTTTTCCACCCCGGCGAAGCCCTTCCCCTGCCCCCGCTTGATGACGATGACGTTCTTGGCCTTGTCCACGTCCAGGATGGGCATGCCGTAGAGGGGGCTTCCCGGGCGGCGGGCGGCCGGGTTCACCACGTCGTTGGCCCCGATAACCACCGCCACGTCCACGGTAGGGAACTCGGGGTTGATCTCCTCGAGGTCCTTGAGCTTATCGTAGTCCACCCCGGCCTCCGCCAAGAGCACGTTCATGTGCCCCGGCATCCGCCCCGCCACGGGGTGGATGGCGAACTTCACCTCCACCCCCCGGCTTTCCAGGAGGTCGGCGAGCTCCTTCACCTTGTGCTGCGCCTGGGAAAGGGCCATGCCGTAGCCCGGGACGAAGACCACCTTGCCCGCGTAGGCCAGCATCACGGCGGCGTCCTCCACGTCAATGGGCTTCAGGCTCCCCTTGACCTCCCCCGCCTCCTGCTCCACGCCGAAACCGCCCACCAGCACGCTCCAAACCGAGCGGTTCATGGCCCTCGCCATGAGCACCGTGAGGAGGGTGCCCGCCGCCCCCACCAAGGTGCCCGCCACCATGAGGGCTGGGTTCCCCACGGCGAAGCCCTCAAAGCCCACGGCCATGCCGGTGAAGGCGTTGTAGAAGGAGATGGCCACGGGCATGTCCCCCCCGCCGATGGGAAGGGTCATGAGCACGCCAAAAAGGAGGGCGAGGAGGAAGAAGAGGACGATGCTCAAGGTGGGGTCGTTCCAAAGGAGGGAAAAGCCCAGGAGCACCGTGACCAGAAGGACCAGGGCGTTGACCACCTTCTGCCCCGGGAAGAGGATGGGGCGGCTCCGCATTAGGCCCTGGAGCTTGGCGAAGGCGATGAGGCTTCCCGTGAAGGCCACCGAGCCGATGAGCCCGCCCAGGATGGCCAAGGCCATGAGCCCGGCGTTTTCAAAAGCCCCCTTCAGAAGCTCCACCGCGGCGATGGTGGCGGCGGCACCCCCACCCATGCCGTTGTAGATGGCCACCATCTGGGGCATGTCGGTCATGGCCACCTTCACCGCCGCCCACCAGGCCACCGCGGAACCCAAGGCCAAGGCCAGGAGCATGAGGCCGAAGTTCCCCATCTCCGGCCAGAAGAAGGTGGCCAAGACCGCCAGGACCATGCCCCAGCCCGCCCAGACGATGCCGCTTTTAGCGGTGGTGGGGTGGGCCATGCGCTTCAGGCCCACGATGAAGAGGATGGCCACCACGAAGTAGGCCGCCTGGATGAGGTCCATTACTGACCACCCCCCTTGCCGGGCTTCTTCTCAAACATCTCCAGCATGCGCACGGTGACCGCGTACCCCCCGGCGGCGTTGGCCGCTCCCAGGATCACGCCCAGGAAGCCGATGAGCTTTTCCAAACCGGTTTCCGCATGCCCCAGGACCACCATGGCCCCCACCACCACCACCCCGTGGATGAAGTTGGACCCGGACATGAGGGGGGTGTGGAGGATCACCGGCACCCGGGTGATGAGCTCGTAGCCCAAAAAAGCCGTGAGCACGAAGATGTAAAGGGCCGACCAGAAGCCGAACTCCATCACGCACCTCCCAGAAGGGCCTTGGTGGGCCCGTGCAGGATCTCCCCCTCCTTCATGAGGAGCGCTCCTTGGATGATCTCGTCCTCCCACTTGGGGGCGAACTCCCCCTTTTCTATGAGCAAGCTGGAGAGGTTGAGGAGGTTCTTGGCGTACATCTCCGAGGCGTGCACGGAAAGCTCGCTCGGCAGGTTCAAGGGGCCAAAGATCCGCACCCCCCGCACCTCCACCACCTCCCCCGGCTTGGTGAGGACGCAGTTCCCCCCGCTCTCGGCCGCCAGGTCCACCACCACGGTCCCCGGCTTGAGCCTTTCCATCATGTCCTCGGTGAGGAGGATGGGGGCGCGGCGGCCCGGCACCTGGGCGGTGGTGATGAGGACGTCCATCCCCGCCACGTGCTCGCGCAGGGCTTCGTGCTGGATGCGCTTCTCCTCCTCGGTGAGCTCCCGGGCGTAGCCGCCTTCCCCCTCGGCGCTGATGGGAAGCTCAATGGGCTTCGCCCCCAAGGAGACGGCCTGCTCCACCGCCGCTTTTCGCACGTCGTAGGCGAAGACCTGGGCCCCCAGGCGCTTGGCGGTGGCGATGGCCATGAGCCCCGCCACCCCCACCCCCATGACCATCACCTTGGCCGGGCGGATGGTGCCCGCCGCCGTGGTGAGCATGGGGAAAAAGCGGGGGGAAAGCCTCGCCGCGTGGACCGCCGCCAGGTACCCCGCCACCGTGGCCTGGCTGGAAAGGGCGTCCATGCTCTGGGCCCGGGTGATGCGGGGGATGAGTTCCATGGCGATCACCGTGGCCTTTTTGGCCGCAAGCGCCCGCACCAACTCGGGGTTTTTGTGGGCCTGGACAAAGCCCACCACGATGGCCCCAGGCTCCAGCGCCCCGATGAGGTCCTCCGGGGGGGGTTGGACGGTGAAGAGGAGGTTGGCGCCCTGGAGAAGCTCTCCTCGCTCCACCACCTCCGCGCCCGCCTCCTGGTAGGCGGCGTCCAGGTGGTAGGCGCCCTCCCCGGCGCCCCGCTCCACCCGCACCCGGGCACCCCCCTTCACCAGGCGGGCCACCACCTCGGGCACCAGGGCCACCCTTCTTTCCCCGGGAGCCCGTTCCTTGGGAACCGCTACGGTCACCATAGGACCTCCTTCGGGGGCAGTATACCAGCCCAGGTGAGGACGCCTGTCCCACGGGGAAGCCCCCCTTTACACCACTCCGGAAGGAGGTCTACACTTCCTGGACTTTCCGCCAAGTACCCCGGGATGGGCAGAAAGCGCACCCTCGCAAGCGCCGCCCTTTCGTGGAAGAATACCGCCATGCGCCCCTCGAGGCTCACCCTCCTCGCCGTGCTCCTTGCCGGCATCCTGGCCATAAGCTTCGGCAGCATCCTGGTGCGCCTAAGCCTCGAGGCCGCCCAGGACCGAAGCCTCGCCTTCAGCCTGGTGATGAGCGCCGGGCGCCTGGGTTTTGCCGCCCTCCTCCTCGCCCCGGGCTGGCTTAGGCCCTTGCGGGAAAAGAGGGGCCTTCCCTTCGCCGTGGGCGCCGGGGTCTTTTTAGCCCTCCACTTCGCCTTCTGGATCACCTCCCTCTCCTACACCTCCGTGGCAGCAAGCACCGCCCTCGTCACCACCAACCCCGTCTGGGTCACCCTTTTCGGCTGGCTCCTCTTCGGGGAGAAGCCCTCCGGCATCACCCTCCTCGGGGTGGCCGTGGCCCTCGTGGGGGGGCTTCTCATCGGGCTTGGGGATGCGGAAGGGGGTGGGGGGGAAAATCCCCTTCTGGGGGACCTCCTGGCGGTCTTGGGGGCGGTGGCGGTTTCCTTCTACTTCCTCCTGGGGCGGGAGGCCCAGCGGCGGGGGCTCTCCACCTTGGAATACATCCGGGTCGCCTACACCGTGGCGGCCTTGGTCCTCCTCCCCCTTCCCTACCTCTTTGGGGGCGGGTACGGCGGGTACCCCCCCGCCGTCTACGGCTACCTCCTCCTCATGGCCCTTTTGCCCCAGCTCGTGGGGCACACCAGCTTCAACTGGGCCACGCGGCACATCCCCCCGGTCCTGGTCACCCTGGCCATCCTCTTTGAGCCGGTGGGGGCAAGCCTCCTGGCCTTCTTGCTCTTTGGGGAGCTTCCGGGCCTCCCCGTGCTCCTCGGGGCCTTGGTCCTCCTCCTGGGCGTGGGCCTGGCCGTGGTGGGGGGTAGGCGGTGATCTTCGTGGCCCTGGCCGCCCTCCTTTGGGGCCTGGGAGGGGCCTTGGCGGGGCGGTTCATGGAGGGCATCCCCCCGGGGGTCCTCATCCCCTTGCGCTTCCTCCTGAGCTTCCTCCTCCTCCTTCCCCTCCTCCTCCGCCACCCCCCAAGGCCCGAGGAAAGGCGGCGCCTCTTGGCCGTGGGCTTCTCCCTGTCCGGGGCCCAGGCCTTTTACTACCTGGCCATCCATGCCGCGGGCGTGGCCACGGGCATCTTCCTCCAGTACCTGGCCCCCGCCCTCCTCACCCTCCACGCCCTCCTCCGCCGGGAAAGGCTTCCCGCCCGGGCCCTCTTCGGGGTGGCCCTGGCCCTTTTGGGGGCCTACATCCTGGTGGCGGGGGGGGTGGGGCTTGCGGGAAGCCCCCTGGGGGTGGCCTTTGGCCTTTTGGCCGCCCTCTCCTTCGCCCTGTACGCCGCCACCTCCCAAGGGCTCAAGACCCCGCCCTTGGTGAGCCTGGGGGTGGCCACCGGGGTGGGAAGCCTCCTCGCCCTGCCCGTTCTTCTCCTAAACCTGCCCCACCTCCTCGCCTTGGACCTCGAGGCCTGGGGCGCCGTGGCCTACCTGGTCCTCTTCGGGACCCTCCTCCCCTTCACCCTCTTCCTGCAGGGGGTGCGGCTGGTCCCCGCCCGGGAGGCCACCCTCCTCGCCATGCTGGAGCCCGTGGCGGGGGCGCTTTTCGCCTGGCCCTTGGCGGGGGAGCCCCTGCGGGCGGAGGCGCTTTGGGGCGGCGCCCTCATCCTTTTGGGGGTAGTCTTAAACTGGAGGTGATATGGCGGCGCGGGTGTTTTTCCTCTTCACCTTGGGCTACTTCCTCTCCTACTTCTACCGTTCGGCCAATGCGGTGCTCGCCAAGGACCTCTCCCAGGACCTGGGGCTTGGGCCGGCGGAGCTCGGCTTCATGACGAGCCTCTTCTACCTGGCCTTCGCCGCGGTGCAACTCCCCTTGGGGGGGTTTTTGGACCAGGTGGGGCCCCGGGTGGTGACCCCGGCCCTTCTCCTGGTGGCCGCCTTGGGGAGCGTGGTCTTCGCCTTAGCCCCGAGCTTTCCCATCTTGGCCCTGGGCCGGGCCCTCATCGGGGTGGGCATGGCCGCGGCCCTCATGGGCTCCCTCAAGGCCTTTAGCCTTTGGTTCCCCAAGAACTACGCCACGGTTTCCACCCTGCTGGTGGGCCTCGGGGCCACGGGGGGGCTTTTGGCGGCCACGCCCCTCGCCCTCCTCAAGGAGGCCCTGGGCTGGCGGGGGGTCTTCCTCGTGGGGGCCTTGGGGGTGGTGGGGGTGGCCCTGGCCATCCACCTGGGGGTGCGGAACACCCCTCCCGGGGTCCCCTGGCCCAAGGCGGGGGGGAGTGGAGGGCTCCGGGAGGTTTGGCAGAACGGGAGGCTCCTCCGGGTGGCCTTCCTTTCCCTGGCCTTCGCCGGGAGCTTCCTGGCCCTCCAAACCCTTTGGGCTGGAGCCTACGGGTACCACCTGGGGCTTTCGGCGGTGGCGGTGGGGAACCTCCTTTTCCTCTACTCGGGGATGGCGGTTTTGGGGTTTCTGGTATCCGGGTACCTGGCGGACCGCCTGGGCACGGCGCGGGTGCTCCTCCTTTCCGCCTTGGCCTTCGCCCTGGGGCTTCTTCTCCTTCTCCTCAAGCTCTTGGCCCCCGCCTACGCCCTTTTGGGCTTCTTCGGGGCCTTCAACATCCTCACCCTCACCCAGGCCCGGGAACTGGTGCCGGGCCACCTGGTGGGCCGGGGCACCACCTTGGTGAACCTCTTCGGCATCGGCGGCACCTTCCTCCTGCAATGGGGGGTGGGGGTGGTGGTGGGAAGCCTGGGGTACACGTGGGCCTTTGGGGGGCTTCTCCTCTTGCTCCTTTTGGCCCTAGGGCTTTACCTGCCCGTGCTTCAGAAGTCCTCCGGGTGAAAGAGAAGGCGCTGGAGGTCCTTCACCCGCTCGGGCCAGTCCGGCCGGATGGGAGGAAGCGACTCGGGTAAAGGAGCGGGACGCTCCCGCGTCCCCAGGAAGAGCCAAGGGTGCGAGCGAAGAGGTCCTTTCCCCGCCCGGCGGTACACCACGAACCTGCCCCTATCCACCCAAACGTAGAGGAGCGGCTTTGCCACCCCTAAGGCCCGGGCCACTTCGTCCAGGGGCAAGAGGTCGGCAAAGCGCATGAGGGCTAAGGCCACAACATTATCCAAGCGGGCGAGAAGGGACTCCCCCAGAAGGGAAGCCAAAGGCACCCAGTCACCCTGGTCCAACGCCTCCACCAAAGCCTCGGGCTTAGGCGGGGGAAACCCTCGGTGAAAACCTTGGTCCGCCCGCTCCAGGGCCTTGTAGTAGCGCTCGCGGTCCTGGGCCTCGAGGCCTTTCACCACCAGGGGGGGAAGGCCGCTACGGATGGCCACGTAGTTGAGCACAAGCCGCCCTACCCGCCCGTTTCCGTCCCGGTAAGGGTGGATGGCCTCAAAGAGAACGTGAACCTTGGCCAAGGCCTCCAGAAGGTCATCCCGTCGCAGAATTTGGGGAACCGCCTTAACAAAGGCCCGAAGGTAGTCGCTCGCCTCCAGAGGAGGCCTTATACTGGCCCCTTGAATGCGCCGCTCCACCCCGTCGGCAGGCCTTCCCCGCTCTCCCTCCAAAGCTGTTCCCCGGAAAAGCTGGCCGTGGATGTTGTTCACAAAGGCCACGTCCAGATGCCAAATCCCCTCCTGCAGGTCCTGAAGGGCCTGCTCATAGACGAACTGGGCCGTGCGAAAGTAGTTCAGGACCTCTACGGCCCCCTTTTTCCCCTTAAGGACGTCCCGGAGTTCCCGCTCCGTGGCGAAATAGCCTTCTATAGCCAGGGAATGGCGGGTGTCTTCCTGAAGCATGTAAAGCCACTCCTCATTAGCCACCTGGACTAGGTGAAGGTCTATCCCCCCGAAGCGGCGGAGAAGAGCCAGGCGCTCCTCCAGGGCACGGCGAAGTTTGCTATATGCGGTTTCGGCCTTGCGCAGCATCTGACCCCAATCTTAACGCAAAAACTCCACTGATAGAAAAGGGGCTTCCCCCTTGGCAAACTAACAAACTTTCGTTAAACTCCCTACATGCTAGCCCAGGTGCGAAGCTACGCCCTCTTCGGTCTGGACGCGGTTCCGGTGACCGTGGAGGTGGACGTTAGCCCCGGGCTTCCCACCTACGCCCTGGTGGGCCTCCCGGACAAGGCGGTGGAGGAAAGCCGGGAAAGGGTGCGGGCCGCCCTGAAAAACGCCGGCTTCCCCTACCCCCAGGCCCGGGTGGTGGTGAACCTGGCCCCGGCGGAGCTCAGGAAGGAGGGAAGCCACTTTGACCTCCCCATCGCCTTGGGCCTCTTGGCGGCCCAAGGGGTGGTGCCCCTCGAGGCCCTCTTTGGCCTCGCCGTGGCGGGGGAGCTGGGGCTAGACGGCACCCTCCGCCCCGTGCCGGGGGCGGTTAACCTGGCCCTGGCCGCCTTGGCCGAGGGGAAAAAGCTCCTCCTTCCCAAGGAGAGCGCCAAGGAGGCGGCCCTGGTGGAGGGGGTGGTGGCCCTGGGGGCGGAAACCCTGGCCCAGGCGGTGGCCCACCTGCGGGGGGAAGCGGCCCTCGCCCCCGCCCACCCCGAGGAAACGGGGGAGGCCCTGGAGGTTCTGGACCTCCGGGACGTGAAGGGGCAGGCCAAGGCCAAAAGGGCCCTGGAGATCGCCGCCGCCGGCTACCACCACCTGCTCCTGGTGGGAAGCCCGGGCTCGGGGAAGACCATGCTGGCGCGGCGCCTGCCCTTCCTCCTCCCGCCCCTCGCCCGGGAGGCCGCCCTGGAGGTGACCCGCATCCACTCCGCCGCGGGGAAGCCGGTGAAGGGGCTCCTGCGCACGCCCCCCTTCCGCGCCCCTCATCACACGGTGAGCTACGCCGGGCTCATCGGGGGCGGGGCCATCCCCAAGCCGGGGGAGGTATCCTTGGCCCACCGGGGCGTGCTCTTCCTGGACGAGTTCCCCGAGTTCTCCAGGGACGCCCTCGAGGCCCTCCGCCAACCCCTGGAAGACGGGGTGGTCACCGTGGCCCGGGCCCGGGCCAGCCTCACCTTCCCCGCCCGCTTCCTCCTGGTGGCGGCCATGAACCCCTGCCCCTGCGGCTGGCACGGCGACCCAGAAAGGCCCTGCACCTGCACCCCCTCCGCCCAAAAGCGCTACGCCGGCCGCATCTCCGGCCCCCTTTTGGACCGCTTTGACCTGGTGGTGGAGGTGCCCCGCCTCACGCCCCTGGAGCTATCCCGCGCCCCCGAAGGGGAAGGCACGGAGGCGGTGCGGGAACGGGTCCTAAGGGCTCGGGAACGGATGCTCGCCCGCCAGGGCAGGCCCAACGGGGAGCTTTCCGGCAAGGCCCTGCGGGAACACGTGCGCCTCACCCCGGGGGCCGAGGCCCTCCTGCAGGCCGCCGCCAAGAAGATGCTCCTCTCCGCAAGGAGCTACGACCGCATCCTGCGGGTGGCCCGCACCGTCGCCGACCTCCTAGGGGCGGAAAGGGTGGAAGAAGCCCACGTGGCCGAGGCGCTGGCGTACCGCAGGACCCTCTAGCCCACCAGGGAGGCGAGCCACGGGACCAAGGCTTCCGCCGCCATAGGGTTGGTGGCGAGGGGCACCCCGTGCACGTCGCACACCCGCAGGAGGGCCTGGACGTCGGGCTCGTGGGGCTGGGCGGTGAGGGGGTCGCGGAAGAACAGCACGGCCAAAATCCGTCCCTCCGCCACCCGGGCCCCCATCTGCTGGTCCCCACCCAGGGGGCCCGAAAGGAGCTTTTCCACCTCCAGCCCCGTGGCCTCCTCTATCCGCCTCCCCGTGGTGCCCGTGGCGACGAGGGGAAAGCGGGCGAGAAGCTCCCGGTGCCTCCGGCAAAAGTCCACCATGGCCTCCTTTTTGGCATCGTGGGCGATGAGGGCAAGGGCCCGCATGGGGGCATTGTACGCTTGGGGCATGGAGCCCCTCACCTTTAGGGAAGCGCAACGCCAGGTGGATGCGTGGATCTCCCAGTTCAAGGAGGGCTACTTCCCACCCCTCCTCCTGCTGGCCCGCCTCGCGGAGGAACTGGGAGAGGTGGCCCGGGTCCTGGCCCACCGCCACGGCAAAAAGCCCAAGCCGGGGGAGGCGGAAGGGGATTTGGGGGAGGAGCTTGCCGATCTCCTCTTCGTCCTCATCTCCCTGGCCAACCGGGAAGGGATTGACCTGGAGGAAGCCTTCCGCAAGGCCATGGAAAAGTACCAAAAGCGGGACGCCACCCGCTGGAGCCCCCTAGACTAGGGCCATGGAACCCCTCCTCCAGGCCCGGGGGCTGGTGAAGCGCTTTGGGGCCCTCACCGCGGTGCGCAGCGTGAACCTCGCCTTGCGCCCGGGGGAGGTCCTGGCCTTCCTGGGCAAAAATGGGGCCGGCAAGACCACCACGGTGAAGATGCTCTCCGGCCTCCTCCTTCCCGACGAGGGGGAGGTGCGCCTATTGGGCCGGGATCCCTTCCAGGACCCCAAGGCCCTCCGCCATCTGGGGGCGGTGCTGGAGGGGAACCGCAACGTCTACTGGCGGCTCACCCCCTTGGAGAACCTGGTCTACTTCGGCGTGGCCCGGGGGCTACGCCTGAAGGAGGCCCAAAAGCGGGCCTTGGCCCTCCTGGAAGCGTACGGCCTCCGGGAAAAGGCCCACACCGAGGTGCGCCACCTCTCCCGGGGCATGCAACAGAAGCTCGCCCTCCTCCAGGCCCTCATCCACGACCCCGAGGTGCTCCTTTTGGACGAGCCCACCCTGGGCCTGGACGTGGAAACCGCCCTCTTGGTGCGGGAGCGGATCCGGGCCCTGGCCCAAAGCGGCAAGGCCATCCTCCTCACCACCCACCAGTTGGAGGTGGCCGAGGCCCTGGCGGACCGCATCGCCATCATCCACCGGGGGGAGGTGGTCCTGGAGGAGGAAAAGGGCGCCCTCCTCGCCCGCTTCGCCGGGGACCACTACGTGCTGGAGCTGGAGGGCCCCGTGCCGGAAGGAGCCTTGGCTCGGCTTCGCGCCCTGGGGGTGGAAGGGGATGGACCTTTCCTCTTTCGCGGGGACGGGAAGGCGCTGTGGCGGGTCCTCGAGGCCCTCAAGCCCCTTCCCCTCAAGCGGGTGGCCAAGGCGGAGGCCGATCTTCTGGAGGTCTTTTTAAAGGTGGTGGGCCATGCTTGACCTCTTTTTGGCAGAGTTCTGGCGGAGCCTCCTCTACCTCCGCCGCTACCCCCTGGAGCTTCTGGGGGCGGTGGTCACCCTAAGCCTCATCTTCTACTTCCTCTTCCTCGGGGCCCGGTTCCTGGCGGGGCCGGGGGCGGAGTTCGGGGGAAGGCTGGAGGCGGTGCTGGTGGGCTATTTGCTTTGGACCTTCACCCTTTCCGCCTATAACGGCCTCTCCTTCGGCCTTATGGAGGAGGCGCAGACGGGCACCCTGGAGCAGGTCTTCCTCACCCCCTATGGGCCCATCCCCCTCTTTTTGGTGCGGAACCTGGCGGGGCTCCTTTCCCAGGGCCTCTTGGTCTTCCTCATCGCCCTGGTCCTCATGGCCCTCACCGGGGCCCGGCTCGCCTTCGCCCCTGGGGTGATCCTCCCCTGCTTGGCGGTGCTCCTCGGGGGGTACGGCCTGGGCTTCGCCATGGGGAGCCTCGCCCTCCTCTACAAGCGGGTGGAGCAGCTTCTGGGGCTTTCCCAGTTCCTCCTCCTCTTCCTCCTCCAGGCCCCGGGCACGGGGCCCTTCGCCCTCCTGCCCTTAGCCCCGGGGGCGGCCTTGGCCCGGAGGATGCTGGCGGAAGAAGCCCCCTTGGACCCCTCTGCCTTGGGCCTCGCCTTC
The DNA here is from genome assembly GCF_022760915.1 of Thermus thalpophilus. Classification (NCBI taxonomy): domain Bacteria; kingdom Thermotogati; phylum Deinococcota; class Deinococci; order Thermales; family Thermaceae; genus Thermus; species Thermus thalpophilus. The sequence continues at coordinate 46,195 of NZ_JAKTNS010000001.1, forward strand.
CTGAACGGCTTGGCCTACCTGGGCGTGGGCCTCTTCCTCTTCCGGCGGGCGGTGTACAGGGCCAAGCGGCTGGGCCTCCTCCATGGCTATTAGGATCCTCCTCCTCACCCTGGGGCCCGGGGTGGCCCTGGGCCTGGGGCGCTTCGCTTACGCCCTGGTCCTTCCCCTCATGCAGGCCGCCTGGGGGCTTTCCTACGCCCAAGGAGGGCTTTTGGGTAGCGCCAACACCTTGGGGTATTTCCTGGGAGCCATCGTGAGCCACCGCCTTTTGGGGTGGCTCGGCTACCGGAGGGGGTTTTTCCTGGCCCTCCTCCTTCAAGGGGGGGTCTTGGCCCTCACGGGGGCGGATGGGTACGCCTTGGCCTTCGCCTTAAGGCTTCTCCAAGGCGCTTTGGGGGCCTTGGTCTTCGTGGGCGGCGCCGCCTTGCTCATGGCCCTGGGAAGCTCGGGGCGGAGCTTGGGCGCCTACTACGGCGGGGTGGGCCTCGGCCTCCTCCTCGCCCCCTGGCTCCTCTTGGGAGCGGACACGCCGGAAAGCGCCTGGGGACGGCTTGGCCTTGGGGCCTTTCTCCTCTCCTTGGCCCCCCTTTGGACCTGGAAAGCGCTCAAGGAGCCCCCGCCTCCCGCCCGGGGGGAGGGAAGCCTCAGGCCCATCCTCCCCCTTCTCCTGGCCTACGGCCTCTACGGGGCGGGGTACATCGGCTACATGACCTTCGTGACCACGGCGGTGGGGGACTGGACCCTGCTTTTCACCCTCCTCGGCCTGGGCGCCCTCCTTACAGGGGTGGTCTGGGGTACCTGGGTGGAGCGGGTGGGAGGGAAGCGGGGGCTATTCCACGTGCTCCTGGTGCTCTTTTTGGCGAGCCTCCCCCCCTTGGCCCAGGGGCTTCCCGGGCTTAGCGCCTTCCTCTTCGGCCTGGCCTTCTTAGGGGTCATCACCGCCGTCACCCAGGCCTTCCGCGCCCTCCTCCCCCCTTCCGCCTGGCCCAGGGCCATGGGGCTTTCCACGGCGGCCTTCGCCTTAGGCCAAGCCTTAGGCCCCGCCTTGGCGGGGCTAGGGGCCGAAGCCTTGGGCCGGGGGGAGGGGGCCTTGTGGGTGGCGAGCCTCCTCCTGGCCCTAGCCCTCCCCCCCGTCTGGCCCCGGCGGGGCTAGAAGCCGTAGAGGGCGGCGAACTTGCGCTCCAGGTAGGCCAGGAAGGGCTTGGCGCTCGGGGCTTCCCCGGTCACCCGCTCCACCAGGGCCCTGGGGCGGAAACGGCTCCCCTCGGCGTGGATCTTGGCCCGGCTCCAGTCCAAAAAGGGCCGGAACTCCCCCCGGGCAAACATGGGCTCCAAGGCCCCAAACCCCGCCTCCGCCTTCTGGAAGAACTGGGCGGCGTAGAGGTTGCCCAGGGTGTAGGTGGGGAAGTAGCCAAAAAGCCCCCCGGACCAGTGGACATCCTGCATGACCCCGTCCTTGTAGTCCTTGGGGGCCACCCCGAGGTAGGCCCGGTACTTCTCCGCCCAGGCCTCGGGAAGGTCCTCCAGGGCGAGCTCGCCCCGGAAGAGGGCCACCTCGAGCTCCAGGCGCACCAGGATGTGGAGGTTGTAGGTGACCTCGTCCGCCTCCACCCGGATGAGGGAGGGAGCCACGGCGTTCACGGCGAAGTGGAACTCCTCTAGGCCCACATCGGCGAGGCTCGCAAAGACCTCCTTCGCCCGGGGGAAGAAGCGCTCCCAAAAGCCCAAGGAGCGGCCCACCAGGTTCTCCCAAGTGCGGCTTTGCGACTCGTGCACCCCCAAGGAGACCGCCTCCCCCCTGGGAGTGCCCCAGTGCTCCTTGGGCAGGCCCTGCTCGTAGAGGGCGTGGCCCATCTCGTGCAGGGTGCCGAAGATGCCGGCGTTGAAGAAGTCCTCGTAGTAGCGGGTGGTGATGCGCACGTCCCCCGGGCCGATGGAGATCTCAAAGGGGTGGGCCGTGGGGTCCAGGCGGCCGGCCTCGAGGTCGTACCCGCAGGCCTGAAGGAGCTCTAGGGCGAAGGCCCGCTGCGCCTCCTTGGGGTAGGGGCGGTGGAGGATCTCCGTCCTGGGCTGCTTGGCGCTGCCCAGGATGCGGTCCAAAAGCCCCCTTAGCCCTTGGCGGAGCTCGGCGAAGAGGGGTAGAAGCTCCTCCACGCGCATCCCCGGCTCGTACCCGTCCAAAAGGGCATCGTAAACCTCCCCGTAAGGCGGGTCCCCGGGGGCCGGGGGAAGGCTATAGAGGATGTTGGCCTTCTCCTGGGTCAGGGAGAAGACCCGCTTGAGGTAGGGCAAAAAGCCCTGCCAATCGTTGCGGGGCCTTGCCTCTTCCCAAAAGCTTTCGCTCTCGCTTTCCGCCTGGACCAGCTCCACGGCGAGCCTTTCGGGAATGGCCCGGGCCCGCTCGTAGGCCTGGCGCCACTCCCGCACGTTCACCGCCGCGTCGGAAAGGGGGTCTTGCACCAAGGGGGAACCCTCCACCCGCTCCAACCACTCCCCGATGCGGGGGTCGGTCATGCGCTGGTGGAGGAGGCGGGCCAGGGCGGCCATCTGCCGGGCCCGGTGCTCGTGCCCCTTCCTGGGGATCATGGTGCGCTGGTCCCAAGCGGCCAAGGCCCCCAAGGAGGCCAGGTAGGCGGTTTCCCTTTGGAACTCCAAGAGGTTTTGGTAAGCGGCTTCCGGCGTCACGGAAGCATCCTACACCTGGGGTGTGAAAGCGGGGCGAATGGCCTCCCGCCTCCGCGACCCAAGGAAAAGGGGCGGCTCGCCCTAAGTTCCCCCTGAAGGGGCCCACCCAAGCCCTCCGCCCAGCCCAGACCGAGGACGCGGCGAAAGGCCTCGAGGATGGGCCGGCTAGAACCGCCCCTCTTTCGGAAGCTTCCAAACCCAGAGCCCCTCCTAGACCCCAAGAACCCCAGGCGGCCCACCCCGTAAAATGCCCCCATGTGGCCCCTCTTCGCCCTGGTCTTGGGCCTTTTGGTGGGCTCCTTCCTCAACGTGGTCATCCACCGCCTGCCTAAGGGAGAATCCATCGTCTTCCCCCCTTCCCGCTGTCCCCACTGCGCCCACAGGCTTTCAGCCTTGGACCTGGTCCCCGTCTTCTCCTACCTGGGCCTTCGGGGGCGGTGCCGCTACTGCGGCAAGCCCATTAGCCCCCGTTACCCCTTGGTGGAGGGGCTCACGGGGGGGCTTTTCCTCCTCGCCGCCCTCTTTTACCCGCCCTCGGTGGAAGCGCTTTTGGTCTTCGCCTTCTTGGGCTTTCTCGTGGCCCTCTCCTTCATTGACCTGGACACCTTTGAGCTTCCCGACGCGCTCACCTACGGCCTCCTCTTCCTGGGCCTCCTCGGGGCCTGGCTCCTTTCCTTTCCCCTCCCCTTCGGGGAGGCCCTGGACGGGGCCCTCCTGGCGGCGGGAGGGCTTGGGCTCATCGCCGGCTACGCCAACCTCTTCATGAGGCGCTTCCAAGAGGGCCGGGCCGAGGTGCCCGTGGGGCCCCACCAGGTGCACATGGCGGCCCTCTTCGGGGCGCTGTTGGGCCCCGGGGTGGGGATGGCCTTGGCCTTCCTCACCTGGGCCCTTTCCGGGCGCACCGGAAAGCCCGTGGTCCTGCCGGACCGCCTGACCCTGCCCCTTCTGCCCCTGGCCCTCCTCCTCGCCCCCGCCCTGGGCCTGGACCTCCTGGCGAGCCTCAAAGGAGCCCTCCTCGCCGCGGGGGGCCTGGCCCTGGCCGGGGGGCTTTACTGGGCCCTCCGCCCGGTGCCGGAAGGGGAAGACGAGGAGCCCGTGGCCCTGGGTTACGGGGATGTGAAGCTTTTGGGAGCCTTGGGCGCCTGGCTTGGGCTTTACGCCTTCTTGGCCCTCTTCCTCGGGGTCTTCGCCGGGGCTTTGGCCGGGCTCCTTTTCCGCCAGCGCAAAATCCCCTTTGGGCCCTACCTGGCCCTCGGGGGGGTGGCGGCCTTCTTCTTCGGGCCGGCCATCTGGGAGGCTTACTTGCGCCTTCTCGGGGTTTACTAACCAGCCCTTGGCCCCGTATTCTGTAGGGGGGACAGGTTTATTCCCCTTTCCAAATCCAGGAGGAGCCATGCGGAAGCCCCTATGGATCGCTCTTTTGGCCCTCGGCCTTGTGGGTGTGGCCCTGGGAGCCTACCTTTGGGCCTCGCCCTACCTCTTCCTCCGCCACCTGCAAAACGCCATCCTGGCGGGCGACCGGGCCCAGCTGGAGCGCATGGTGGACTTCCCCCGGGTGCGGGAGGGGCTTAAGGCCCAGATCAACGCCCACGTGCTCCAGGAGGCGGCCAAGGAAGCGGAGAACAACCCCTTCGCCGGCCTGGCCTACCTCTTCGCCGCGGGCCTGGTGAACGCCTTTGTGGAGGCCCTCCTCACCCCGGAGGGGCTCGCCGCCTTGGGCACGGGCGCCGAGCCGGGCCAAGCCCCCAAGGAGGAGGTGAAGAACTGGCGGCTAAGGTACCTGGACTTCCGCACCGCCTACATCCACCACAAGGACGACCCGGAAAGCCGGCTTTACCTGGAGCGGCAGGGGCTTTTCGGCTGGAAGGTGGTGCGGCTGGAGTTTCCCTTGCAGTAGGATGCCTCCCGTGGACCTTCTGGAAGTCCTGGCCAGACGGCGTAGCACCCGCCGCTTCAAGCCCGAGCCCATCCCCGAAGAGGACCTAGAAAAGCTCCTCTTCGCCCTGCAGCGGGCCCCCACGGACGCCAGCGCCCAGCTCTACTCCGTCATCCGGCTCCGGGACCCCGCCCTCCGGGACGAGATCGCCAGGCTCTCCGGGGAGCAGGAACACATCCGGCAGGCGGCGGAGTTCTTCGTCCTCTTGGCGGACGTGCACCGCCTGGAACGGCTTCTCGCCCACCGGGGGCAAGCCATGGCCCCTTGGCCCAGGACCGCCCTCCACTTCGCCATCCTGGACGCGGGGCTTTCCGGGGCTTACCTGGCCCTCACCGCCGAGGCCTTGGGCTACGGGGTTTGCTTCATCGGAGGGGTGCTGAACGGGATAGAAGCCCTCGTAGACCTCCTGGGGCTTCCCCCGGGGGTTCTTCCCGTGGCGGGCCTGGCGGTGGGCGTGCCCGACGAGGAGGGCCCGCCGAGGCCAAGGCTTCCCCGCAGGCTCGTGGTCCACGAGGACCGCTACCGCCCCTACAGCGCGGAGGACCTCGAGGAGGCCTACCGGGCCATGGCCCCCTACAGCCGGGTGGGGGACTGGAACCGGGTGCTAAAGCGCTACTTCACCCAAGGGGGCACCATGGAGGCGCGGGAAACGCCCTATGGCAGGGCCCTAGCCCGCCAGGGCTTTGACCCCGACCTACCCCCAGGGGCCCCCTTCTACTCCCTCGGGGCCCTTTTGGAGGAGGCCCTTCGGGAGGCCAGGGGGGTGCTCTTCCGCCCGGGGGAGGCCTGGTTGGAGCGGGAGCAGGAGGCCTTCCGGGGTGAAGGAAGGCCAGGAGAAGCCCTCCTCACCGCCCTGAGGAAGGCCCGGGGGGAGATCCCAGACTGGCCGTAGCCTCCTGCGCCACCCGCCGCGCCCCCCGGTAGGCCTTTTGGTAGAAGGGGGCCTCGAGGCTCTCAATCACCACCCGGCTCCCGTAGCTAGAGGCGTGGGCGAAGACCCCCCGGCCCAGGTAGATGCCCACGTGGTCCACCTCCTTCCCCCCGAAGCTGAAGAAGACCAGATCCCCGGGGCGGAGGGCATCGGCGGGGGTGAGGGCCTGGTACTGCTCCTTTGAGGTGCGGGGCAAGGCCACCCCAAGCTCGGCGTACACCTGGGCTACGAAGGCGGAGCAGTCCAGGGCCAAGGGGGAGTTGGCCCCGTACTTGTAGGGCACCCCCAGGTAGCGGAGCACCGCCCGCAAGAGGGGGCTTTCGGGGTTCCACTCCTCCTCCACCTCCCCTTGCGCCTGCCCTTCCGGGGCGGGTGGGGCCTCCTGGTTTGGGGGAAGCCGGAGCACCTGCCCCACCTTGAGCTCGGGGGAGGCGAGGCCGTTTAGGCGCATGAGCGCGTCCACCGTGGTCCCATAACGGCGGGCGAGGGCAAAGAGGGTGTCCCCAGGGGCCACCACGTGGGTGGAGGCCTCGAGGGGCTTCACCTTCAACACCTGCCCCGGGCGAATGAGGAAGCTTTCCAGCCCGTTGAGGCGCATGAGCTCCTCCACCGTGGTGCCGTAGCGCCGGGCGAGGGAAAAAAGGGTGTCCCCGGGCGCCACCACGTGCGTGGCCTCCTGGGCGAAGGCGAAAAGGAGTAAGAGCAAGGCAAAAAGAAGGCGGGGCATGGAGCCATTTTACCCCTTCCGCCCCCTTCCCCTTGGCGTCAAGGGTGTGCTACAATCCCCAAGGCGGGGGCCGTTAGCTCAATTGGCAGAGCACCGGTCTCCAAAACCGGGGGTTGGAGGTTCGAGTCCTTCACGGCCCGCCAGCGCGCCCTCCCTGAGGGAGGGCCTTTTTCTTAAGGGCTATGCGGCGCTACCGAGTGCTCATCGTGGGGGCGGGCTTCGCCGGGGCCGAGGCCGCCTGGCACCTGGCCCGGGCTGGGGTGGAGGTGGGGCTCCTCACCCAAAGCCTGGACTCGGTGATGATGCCCTTCCTCCCCCCCAAGCCCCCTTTTCCCCAAGGAAGCCTCCTGGAAAGGGCTTATGACCCCGAGGACGAGCGGGTCTGGGCCTTCCACGCCCGGGCCAAGTACCTCCTCGAGGCGGAAGCCCGCCTCCACCTCTTCCAGGCCACGGCCACGGGGCTCCTCCTGGAGGGGGAGCGGGTGGTGGGGGTGAGGACCTGGGAAGGCCCCCCCGCCTGGGGGGAGCGGGTGGTGTTGGCGGTGGGAAGCTTCCTTGGGGCCCGACTTTACCTAGGCGAAGTGGAGGAGGAGGCGGGAAGGCTTTCCGAGGCAAGCTACCCCGACCTCTTTGAGGACCTGAAAGCCCTTGGCTTCCGCTTCTTAGACAAAGAGGGGGAAGTCCCCGAAACCCCCACCACCCCGGGCTACCGGGTGCGCTACCACGCCTTCCACCCCGAGGAGTGGGAGGAAGGGACCTTCCGCCTAAAGGGCCTAGCGGGGCTCCACGCCGTGGGGCTCTGCGTGCGGGAGGGGGACTACGCCCGCATGAGCCAGGAGGGGAAGCGCCTCGCCCAGTATCTTCTCCATGAGCTTGGGTAGGGGCTTGGCTTTAGGATCTTCCCCCTCCCCGTCCCAGGGGGCCCCGTACACCCGCACCCGGAGCCGGCGGTGGGTGAGGGCGTGGCGGACCTCGGCCAGGTACCGGGGGGCCACGCCGAAGGCCTGGGCCCGCGCCTCCAGCTCCCCTTCCGGGAAAAGGGGCACCCCGTAAAGCCCCTGGAAGCGGCCCGCAAGGCGCTCCAAGTACACCCCCCGCCTCCCCAAAAGGACCAAGGCGGCGAGCCCCTCCTCCGGCGCCTCCCGCCGCCTCGGCCTCGGGTAGCGCGCCCAAGCCTCCCGGCCCCGGCAGAAGGCGGCGAGGGGGCAGGCGGGGCAGAGGGGCTTCCGGGGAAGGCAGACCACCGCCCCCAGCTCCATGAGGGCCTGGTTCCACTCCCCGGGGTCCTCCCCCTCGGGGAGAAGCCCCTGAGCCAGGGAAAAGAGCTCCCGAGGGGATGGGTTTTCCAGGGCGAAGAGGCGGGAGAGCACCCGGCGCACGTTCCCGTCCACCGCCGCCACCCGCTCCCCGAAGGCCACGGAGGCCACCGCCGCCGCGGTGTAGGGCCCTAGGCCGGGGAGCTCCTGAAGCGCGGCGAAGCTTGGGGGAAGGGCCTCCACCTCCCGGCTCAGGCGGTGGAGGCGCTCCGCCCGGCGGTAGTAGCCCGCCCCCTGCCAGACCCTCAGCACTTCCTCCAGGGAGGCTTCCCGCAAGGCCTTCAGGGTGGGAAAGCGGGCCAGGAAGCGGTGGTAGTAGGGGATGGCCTGGGCCACCCGGGTCTGTTGCAGGAGGACCTCGGAAACCAGGATGCGGTAGGGGTCCTTCTCCTTCCGCCAGGGAAGGGGCCGGGCGTTTTGCCGGTACCAGGCGAGGAGGGCCTTCTGCCAGGCTTCCACGCTAGAGGGGAATGGGGCCCCGGAAAAGGCGCTTGTGCTCCACCATGAGGCAGCGGTCCGCCACCACGGGGATGCCCGCCTCCCGTAGGGCCCCTTCAAAGCCGGGGTGGGTGATCCCCGACTGGAGCCAGACCAGGCCGGGCCTCAGGGCGAGGATCTCCGGGAGGTGGTCCGGGAGGGCGGAAGGGGGGCGGAAGACGTCCAGGATGTCCACCGGGGCCTGGAGCTCGGCGAGGCTCGCCGCCACCTTCTCCCCAAAGAGCTCCTCCCCGGCGAAGCGGGGGTTCACGGGCAGGATGCGGTAGCCCTTCTCCCACAGGTACTTGGGCACGTAGTGGGCGGGGCGGGAAGGGTCCTTGTGGGCACCCAAAACGGCGATGGTCCGGGCCCTTTCCAGATAGGCCCGCAGGGCTTGGTCGTTCATCGCTTCACCCCTCATAGCCTAAAGTCCAAGGGCCTCAGGTAAAACTCCCCGATGGCGGTGGAGGAAAGAAGGGCCACGGTGGGCAGGGCCCGCTTCCAGTGGGTGCGGTTCACCCGCTCCTTCACCCGCTTAAGCTCCTCCTCGGTGTAGCCCAGGCTCAGGATGTAGGCGTCGGGGTAGCCCTTGAGGTAGTGCTCCAGGATCACGTCCGCCCGCAGGTAGCGCACCCCCAGGTCCGCCTCGTCCGTCTGGCCGGGGATGAGGTCGGCGGTGGGGGGCTTCCTCACCACCGCCTCGGGCACCCCCAGGTACTCCGCCAGGCGCCAAACCTGGGTCTTGTAGAGGTCGCCCAAGGGGTTCACGGGAGGGGTATCGTCCCCGTGCCAGGTGAAGTAGCCGAAAAGCCTTTCGGTCTTGTTGCCCGTGCCCAGGGGGAGGGCCTTGTAGGCCTCGGCCTTGTCAAAGAGGACGATCATCCGGGCCCGGGCCATGACGTTCCCCTTGCGGTGGGGGGTGAGGTCGGGGGTGAGGGCGGCGTACCCCTCCACCATGGGGGTGATGTCCACCTCCTCCAGGGCCACGCCGAAGGTGCGGGCCACCAGGTGGGCGTGTTCCCGGGAAAGGGGGCTGGAGTCCCTGTGGGGCAGGAAAAGGGCGTGGACGTTCTCCGGCCCCAAGGCCCGCACCGCCAGGGCCAAGGTGGTGGCGGAGTCCACCCCGCCCGAGACCGCCACCAGGGCCTTGGTGTACCCCCGCCAGGCGAGCTCCTCCCGGATGAAGCGGGTGAGGAAGTCCGCCACCAGGGACCAGTTGAGCTCCAACACCTCGTGCGCCTTGGGCGCCTCAAGAAGCCTCATGCCGCCTCCCATTGAGGAGCCGGGTCAGGTCAGGGAGAAGAAGGGGAAGGCCCGCCTCGAGGTCGGAAAGGAGGGGACTATCGTAGCGCACCGGGGGGATCCGCTCCCGGTCCAGGGGGAAGAGGAGGGCCGCCTCCTCAAAGAGGGGCGCCTCGGCCAAGATCCGCCCCTCGGGGCCCGCCACCAGACTCCCCCCGCTCATCCCCTTCCCCGCCTCAAAACCCACCAGGCTGGCCAGGACCACGTAGACCCCGTGCTCCGCTGCCACCGCCTGGGCCAGGGTGCGCCAGCGGGCCACGTTCTCCGGGCGCTCCCCCTGGAAGCCCCGGGCCGGGCTGGCCGCCGGCACGTAGAGGACCTCCGCCCCATCCAAAGCGGCGATGGTGGCGGTGACGGAGTGCCAGAAGTCCTCGCAGATGAGGATGGCGGCCCGGCCAAAGCGGGTGCCGAAGGCCTCCACCCGCCGGCCCCGGGCCAGGTAGCGCTCCTCGTCAAAGACCCCGTAAGTGGGCAGAAAAACCTTGCGGTGAACGTGGACCACCCGGTGGGGGAGCTCCAGGTAGGCGGCGCTATTGTAGTAGGCCCCCTCGTCCCGCTCGTAAAACCCCACCACCATGTCCAAAAGCCCCTCCCAACCCGCCTCCCGGTGCACCTTGGAAAGGAGTTCCAGAAGCTCGTAGCGGGTGAGGGCGAGCTCCCGCACCCCCCCTTGCAGGAAGTACCCCGTGAGGGCGGCCTCGGGCAGGACCACCACCTCGGGAGCGTGGGGCTTTAGGAGGCGGAGGGCTTCGGCCAAGCGGGCCAGGTTCTCCCGAACCCGCCCCTTCTCCGGCCGGAACTGGAGGATGGCGTGCCGGACCACAGCCTTATCCTAGCTCTTGGTACAGCCTAAAGTCCGCCTCGGGAAAGGGGTTGTCCTGCTCCTCCAGCGCTTTTAGCTCCTCCGGGGAAACCCCTCTTAGCAGGCGGAAGAAGCGCTCGGCGTGGGCCTTATAGCGCTCCTCGGCGTACTCCTTGGCCTGGCCGGTGTCTATGAGGAAGGGCCAGTCGGAGGCCTCCAGGAGGAGAAGCTCCCGCATGGCCTGCTGCAGCACCGAAGAGGGCAAGACGCCCCGCCGCACCGCCTCCCGCATGGCCCCTTCCGCCCGGTAGACCTGGCGCCAGTAGTCCAAGGTGGCCTCGTTCAGCCAGACCCTGTGGTCCCCGCCCCGGCCCCAAGACCCCTCGGGCAAGGCGGTGCGCACGGCGGGCCCCTGCACCGCCTCCTTGGCCGTCACCGCCTTTACCCCTTCTTCCCGGGCCAAGAGGCGCAAGACCTCCTCCAGCCACGCCACCCCCTCGTACCACCAGTGGCCGAAAAGCTCGGCGTCGTAAGGGGCCAGGATGACCCCATGGGGATGGCGGCGGGCGAGGCGGGCCACCAGGCCCACAAAGTGGGCGGCGTGTTCCCGCACCTTGGCGAAGGCGGCCTCGGGGTCGTAGGGGGCCTTGGCACCGAGGTCCGCCTGGCGGTGGGTCACCCGCCAGTGGTGGAGGCCGGAAAGGGGGTCCTTGCGGTGGAACTCGCGGTAAAGGCCCTCCCCCGGGTAGCCGTGGTCGGCGCTCCAGACCTGGAGGGCGGTCTCTTGGTTGCGGGCGAGGACCCGAAGCCCCGACTCCAGCTCGTGCACGTAAAAGGTGGTCTCCCCGCTTTCCACCGGCCCCAAGCTCGCCTCCCCATAGGGGGCAAGGGGCTTACCCCCTTGGACCAGGTGGGCGTCCACGAAGGTGTAGCGGATCCCAGCCCGCATCAAAAGCTCGTCCACCCCGGCCCTAAGCCCTTCCGGGGGGCCCTCCACCGGGGGCTTCCAAGGACCCCGGGGGCGGTAGGCCATCTCGGGAAGCCAAAAGCCCGTGGGGTGTTGGGCGAAGTGGCGGCGGTGGGTGGCCACCCCGGTTTTGATCTGGGCCCAAAGGGCCTCGTCGTAGCCGAGGAGGGGCGAGTAGCCGTGGGTGGCGTTGGAGGTGATGAGCTCCACCTGCCCCCGGTCCTGGGCCCGGCGGAAGGCGGGCAGAATCTCTCCGGAAAGGGAGTGAAAGTGGTCCAGGGTGAGTTCCCAGAAGGTCACCTGGTGGCGGGCGCTTTTTTCCAGGTCCGTGCCCTGGTAGCGAAGGTAGTCCCCCTGGGCCCGCTCCAAGCGGTCTTGGGCGTAGGCGGAAAACCCTTGGCGGATGCGGGCGTCCGCCAGTTGCTCCGCCAGGATGGGGGTAATCCCCAGGGTGAAGCGGGCCTCCACCCCTTCTTGCCAAAGCCTCTCCAGGGCCCGCAATAGGGGCAGGTAGGTCTCGGCCATGGCCTCGTAGAGGGTCTCCTCCCCAAAGGGCCACATACCGTGGGCCCGCACGTAGGGGAGGTGGCCGTGGAGGACCAGGGCGAAGCGCGCCATGGGGCTAGCGTACCACGGTGCCCTCTCCCGCCAGGGCACGGCGGATGGGGTTTTCCACCCGGGCGTCGGCGAAGACCACCCGCTTCACCCCACCCCGCACCGCCTCCACCGCCCCCATCACCTTGCGCTTCATCCGCCCCTGGGCCAGGGCCAGGTACTCGGGATCCTCCACGTTGTGCACGGGGATCTCCCGCACCAGGCTCCCCTCGTCCGGGTAGCGGGCGAGGAGGCCGGGCACGTTGGAGAGGTACACCAGGGCCTCCGCCCCGTAGGCGGTGGCGATCAGGGCGGCGATCTGGTCCCCGTCCGTGTTGATGGCCTCGTTTTCATAGCTTAGGGCGGGCGGGGTGAGGACGGGGAGGTAACCCGCCCCCAGGAGGAGGTCCAAAAGCGCCTTGTTCACCTCCTCCACCGTGCCCGTGTAGTCCCCGCGGTGGATCTTGATTTTGCCGTCTTCCACGTACTTCACCGCGGTCTTCCTGCGGCCCACGAGAAGCCTTCCGTCCAGGCCGGAAAGCCCGATGGCGTTCGCCCCTTCCCGCTGCAAAAGCTCCACCAGGCGCTTGTTCACCAGGCCGCAGTAGACCATCTCAAAGATCTCCAGGGTCCTGCGGTCCGTGAGGCGGCTCACCTGCCCCCCGGGGTGGGTGAGGAAGCGGGGCGGGTGGCCCAGGGCCTCCGCCAGCTTGTTGGTCTCGCTGCTTCCCCCGTGGACCAGGATGAGCCGCGCGCCCTCCCGCCACAAGGAGGCCGCGTCCTTGGCCACCGCCTCGTAGTTGATGCCCTCCGCGCCGCCCACCTTGACCACGATCATGGCGCCTCCTAGGGGTGAAGCCCGGGGAAGTCCAGGCCCAGGGTCTCCGGCCAGCCCATGCGGATGTTCAGGGCCTGCAGGGCGTGGCCGGCGGTGCCCTTCACCAGGTTGTCAATGGCGGTCATGACCACCAGCCTGCCCGTGTCCTCCTCCAGCTCAAAGCCGATGTCGGCGTAGTTGGTGCCCTGGACGAAGCGGGGGTCGGGGTAGCGGTGGACGCCCTTCTTCTGCTTGACGAGGCGGACGAAGGGCTCGGCCCCGTAGGCCTCGCGGTAGGCCTGCCACACGTCCCGCTCGCTCCAGCCGTCCTGGAGGAAGCACTGGGCGGTCATGAGGATGCCCCGCACCCGGTCGGTGGCGATGGCGGTTAGGTGGACCTCGGGGCGGCCCGGGAGGTTTTCCACCACCTCGGCGGTGTGGCGGTGGCCCGTGGGTTTGTAGACCCGCAGGGAACCCGCCCTTTCCGGGTGGTGGCTCGCCGGGGTGGCCTCCGCCCCGGCGGCGGAGGTGGAGATGAGGAGGGTGACGAAGATGGGGGTGGGCTTGAGCACCCCGCCCTTCAGGAGGGGATAGAGGCCGAGGAGGGTGGCGGTGGCGTTGCACCCCGCCCCCGCCATCCAGTCCGCCTCCTTTAGGGCCTCCCGGTGGAGCTCGGGCACGGCGTAGACGAAGCGGCCCAGGAGGTCGGGCCTGGGGTGGTCCCCGTAGTACTTGCGGTAAAGCTCCAAGTCCTTCAGGCGGAAGTCGGCGGAGAGGTCTATGAGGATGGGGGCCAAGGCGGCGTAGCGGTCAAACTCCCGGGCCAAGACCCCGTGGGGCAGGGCCAGGACCAGGATGTCCGCGGGCTCCAGCTTCTCGGGGGGGATGAACTTGAGGTTCGTTCTCCCCCGGAGGTTGGGGTGGACGAAGTGCACCGGCTCCCCGGCGAAGCGCCTCGAGGTCACCTGCTTCACCTCCAAATAGGGGTGGGAAAGGGCCAGGCGCAAAAACTCCCCCCCGGCATACCCGGAAGCCCCCACGATGGAGATGGTCTTCCTATCCACGGGCCACCTCCCAGGCGTAGCGCAGGATCTCCCCGGGGATGTCCACCCCCGTGGTGTGCACGGAGTTCTTGAACTCCATGGTGTGGTTCACCTCGTTCACCAAAAGCCCCCGCTCGGACTCAAAGAGGTCAATGGCCACCACCCCGCCCCCCACCGCCTGGGCCGCCCGCACGGAGAGCGCGGCGAGCTCCTCGGTGAGGGGGCAGTTTTCCGCCTGGCCGCCCCGGGCGGTGTTGGTGATCCAGTGGGGGCTTTTGCGGTAGATGGCGGCGATGGCCCTATCCCCCACCACGAAGACCCGGATATCCCGCCCGGGCTTTTTCACGTACTCCTGCAGGTAGAGGAGCTGGTGCTGGAAGCCCCCCAGAACCTCCTTGTGCTCCAAGATGGCCTCCGCCGCTTCCCGGTCGGTGATCTTGGCGAGAAGCCTCCCCCAGCTCCCGATCACGGGTTTGAGGACCACGGGGTACCCCCAGGCCTCCATGAGCTTCAGGGCCTCCTCGGTATCGGTGAGGAGGGCGGTTTTGGGCTGGGGCACCCCGAGGCGGGCCAGGGCCACGCTGGTGGCCCATTTGTCCCCGCAGGTTTCCATCACCTCGGGGCGGTTCACCACGGGAATGCCCAAGGCGGTGAGGTAGCGGGCCACGGCCAGGCCCCGGCTTTGGCTCACGCACCGCTCCAGGGCCACCGTGACCCCCTCCAGCTCCTCGGGCCTTTCCCCCAGGACCATGGGCAGGGCGGGAACGTACACCTTCTTGTAGGGGATGCCCAGGGCCTCGGCCCGCTCAAAGAGCATCCTCTCGTCGGGGCGGATGCGGTCGTAAAGGATGGCCAGCATGGCTCTAGAAAGGGGGAAGGCCAAAAGGCCTTCCCCAAGGCCCTAAAGCCTCACTCGCCCCAGTCCTCCGCCTCCTCGGGGGCGGGCTCGAGGCGCAAGGGGTCAAGCCCCACCACCTCTAACTCGGCGCCGCAGTCCTCGCAGACCACCAGCTCCCCAAGCTCGGGGTTTTCCAAACGGATCTCCGCACCGCATTCTGGACAGGTGGCTACCATTCCTCGTCCTCCTCTCCTTCCACTTCGCTCCAGTCGGGGACAAAGCTAAAGCCGCACTCGGGGCACTGCACCTCTTGGCCTTGGTCCTCCTCGGACACCTCAAAGGTGTAGCCGCAACGGGGGCAGTCCACGAAGAAGCCTTCCAGGCCCTCCTCCGTCACCTCCACCTCCAAGGGGTCCAGGGAGACCACCTCCAGAAAGGCCCCGCAGGCCTCGCACTCCAAGACGTCCCCCACCTCGAGGGTCTCCAGATCCTCGGCCAGCACCACGCTGGCCTCGCCGCACACCGGACAGACGATCTCTAGGTCCTCCATGACCAGAGTTTACTCCCCCGGGAAGCGCCCGTGCTTCTTGTAGTAGTCCAGAAGCGACCCCTCCTTGAGCGCCTCCAGGAGGAAGGGGGGTGGAGGGCGGAGGAGGAAGCGCTCCCTTCCCCTCTGCAAAACCCCCCCCTCGAGGTCCAGCTCCACCTCCTCGCCGTCCTCTAGCGCATCCACCACCTCCTCCGACTCAAAGGGAACGATGCCCAGGTTCACCAGGTTGCGGAAGAAGATGCGGGCGTAGCTCTTGGCAATCACCGCCCGGATCCCCAGGCGCTTTAGCGCCTCGGGGGCATACTCGCGGCTGGAACCAAGCCCGGCGTTCCGGCCGAAGACCAGGATGTCCCCGGGGCGCACCTCCTTAGCGAACTCGGGCCTTAGGTGGGCGAAGGCGAACTGGTGGAAGCGGTCCTCCCCCACCATGAAGGGGGCGTACTTTCCCGGAAGAATGTCGTCGGTGTTGATCTGGTCGCCGAACTTCCAGACCCTAGGCATGGGCCACCTCCAGTTCCTCCGGCGTGGTCAGGTAGCCGGCCACGGCGCTGGCCGCCGCCACCCGGGGGCTTGCCAGGTAGATCTCCGCGTCCGGGGCCCCCATGCGCCCGCGGAAGTTGCGGTTGGAGGTGGAAACGCACACCTCCCCCGGGGCCAAAACCCCCATGTGCCGCCCCATGCAGGGGCCGCACCCGGGGGTGCCGATGGTGGCCCCCGCCTCCAGGAGGGTGAGGAGGGTCCCGTCCTTGGCCGCCTCCTCCAGGACCTGGCTGGAAGCGGGCACCACCAAAAGCCGCACCCAGGGGGCCACCTTCCTACCCTTGAGCACCTCCGCCGCCGCCCGCAGGTCCTCAATCCGCCCGTTGGTGCAGGTGCCGATGAAGACCTGGTCCACCCGCTTGCCCTTCACCTGGGCCACCTCGTGCACGTTGTCCACGTAGAAGGGCACGGAAACCCTGGGGGTGAGGGTGGAAAGGTCAATCTCCACCTCCCGGGCGTACTGGGCGTCGGGGTCGGGGTAGAGCCACTCGGGCACCCGGTACATCCGCAAAATCTCCCCGCTCGGCACCACGAGCCCCGCCTTGGCCCCCGCCTCCACCGTGAGGTTGGCCAGGGTCATCCTTTCCCCCCGGGAAAGGCTTTCCGCCCCGTCCAACAGGTGGATCTCCACCGCCATGTAGGTGGCCCCGTCCGCGGTGAGGCGGCGCACCATCTCCAAGGCGGCGTCCTTGGCCGTGACCCCCTTGGGAAGCCTCCCCCGGAAGACCACCTTGACGCTTTCCGGCACCCTTAGCCAGGTGCGGCCACTGGCCGCGGCCAAGGCGATGTCCGTGGCCCCCATGCCCGTGCCGAAGGCGGCCACGGCCCCGTAGGTGGTGGAGTGGGAGTCCGAGCCCACCACGATCCACCCAGGTTGGGCGAGCCCTTCTTCCACCAGGACCTGGTGGCAGACCCCCCTCCCCACGTCAAAGACCCGGATGCCCAGGCGCCTGCCCCACTCCCGGATCTCCTTTTGCGCCTTGGCCACCTCCAGGTTGGCCGCGGGGGCCACGTGGTCAATCACGATGGAAACCCGCTCGGGGTAGCGGGGGGTGGCGTTCAGGTACTCCAGGCGCTTGAAGAAGCTCCCGGCGATGGAGTCCACCACCATCACCTGGTCCACCTCCACCACCACGAGCTCCCCCGCCCGCACCGGGCGCTTCGCCTTGTGGGACAGGATCTTCTCCGCTAAGGTCAGGCCCATCTCGCCCTCCTATAATGAGGGTATGCCCACGTACACGGCCCTCGTCTACGAGGATCCCGAGAACCCGGGGTACTGGATCGCCGAGTTTCCCGCCCTGCCCCAAGCGCATTCCTTTGGCCGAAGCCCCGAGGAGGCTCTAGTCCACGCCAAGGAGGCCTTGGAGCTAGTCCTGAGCTTTCTCCAAGAAGAAGGCCGGACCCTGCCCCCAGATGTACGGGTGGCCGAGGTGAGCGTGGATGCCGCCTAGGCCAGAAGAGGTGGCCCGCAAACTCAAACGGCTGGGCTTCACCGAGAGGATGGCCAAAGGCGGCCATCGCCTTTACGCGCACCCCGATGGGCGGGTGGTTGTGGTACCCTTCCACAGCGGGGAACTTCCAAAGGGGACTTTTAAGAAAATCCTGCAACAAGCAGGCCTCACGGAAGAGGAGTTTCGCAACCTCCAAGCTCATGCCGTGATCCACTCCCTTAGGATGCGGTCCAGCTCCTCGAGGGTAAGCTGGCCCCGGTCCGCCAAGGCCTTGATGTGCTGGGTGATGCGGTGGAGCTCCTCCTCCCCGTAGTGTAGGCCGAGCTCCTCCGCCCGGGCCTTGATGGCGTGGCGGCCCGTGAGCTTGGAGGCGATGATGAGCTTGCGCCTGACGCCAAAGACCTCGGGGGGGTAGGGCTCATAGGCCTCGGGGTTGATGTAGATGGCCTTGAGGTGCATTCCCGCCTTGTGGCTGAAGGCGGTTTCCCCGGTGATGTAGTTGTTGAAGGGGATCTCCACCCCCACCATCTTGGCCACCATGCGGTCCAGCTCGGGAAGCATCTCCAGCTTGTACTTCCCGCGCACGTACTCGGGCTGCAGGGTGTACATGCGGGCCAAAAACCCCCCTAAAGGGGTGATGCCGTTCCGCTCCCCGATGCCCAGGATGGTGGTGTCCACATGGGTGGCCCCCGCCTCAATGGCCTCGTAGGCGTTGGCGATGGCGCAGCCCGTGTCGTTGTGGCCGTGGAACTCTATGTCCACGTTAGGCCCCACCACCCGCCGCACCTCCCGCACCAAGGCGTAGACCTGACGGGGCGTGGCCACGCCCACGGTGTCCGCCAGGCCCACCCGGTCCACGTAAGGGGCGATGGCCTCGTACACCGCCAAGAGGTCGTGCTCGTCGGAGCGGAAGGTGTCCTCGGCGGAGAAGCGCACCTCCACGTGGGGGGCATGCTCCCGGATGTAGCCGATCACCTCCCGGGCCTCGGCGATGATGCGGGGGATGTCCCGGCCGTGGGCCGCCCGCAGGTACTTGCTGGTGCCGAAGAGGAGGTCAATCCCCTGCACCCCGGTTTCCACCGCCACCTTGGCCGCGTCCAGGCGGGTTTGGATGTGGGTCACCACCTTGGCCTTGAGGCCTAAGGAGGCCAGGACCTCCGCGTCCTTGCGGGACTGGGGAGAGGCCATGGGGGTGGTGACCTCTATATACTCCACGCCGAACTCGTCCAGGGCCTTGGCGATCTCAATCTTGTCCTGGGTGGAGAAGTTCGCCCGCTCAAACTGCTCGCCTTCCCTCAAGGTGGAGTCTATAATCTTCCATTCCCGCATGCGCCCCTCCCTAAAAAGAAAACCGGCCCGAACTCGGGCCGGGGGATAAGGAACCCTTAGAGGGCTATCCTACCCCCCGGCGGCCGAGTTTTTTCCCACGGGCCAGCATCCTGCCTGTAAGGGTATACGAAGCCCCGCATTTTGTCAACGCCCGAAGCGGCGCTCCCGGGCCTGGTAGCTCCTGAGGGCGCGGAGGAAGTCAATCTTGCGGAACTCGGGCCAAAGCACGTCGGCGAAGTAGAACTCGGAGTAGGCGGACTGCCAGAGCAAAAACCCCGAAAGCCGGATCTCCCCCGAGGTGCGGATGATGAAGTCGGGGTCGGGAAGCCCGGCGGTGTAAAGCCTTTGGGCGATCTCCTCCGGGGTCAAGGCGGCCGCCACCTGGCCCGGGGTAAGCCCCTTCTCCTCGGCCTCGAGGAGGAGCCTTTTCACCGCATCCACGATCTCCTCCCGCCCCCCGTAGCCCATGGCGATGTTGAGCACCATGCCCCGGTGGTGGCGGGTGCTTTCCTCCAGGCGCTCCAAGGCCCTCAGCACCTCCTCGGAGAAGCCCTCCCGCCGCCCGATCACCCGCACCTGCACCTGGTGGCGATGGATGCGGTGGTCCTCCGCCATCCGCTCCGCCTCCCGCACGAAAAGGCGCATGAGCTCTTCCACCTCCTCGGGGGAGCGCCGGAAGTTGTCGGTGGAAAAGACCCACACGGTGACGGTCCGGATGCCCATCTCCAGGCACCACTCCAGGACCTCGTAGGCCTTGTGCACCCCGAACTCGTGCCCCTTGGTGGGGGAAAGCCCTAGGGCCTTGGCGTAGCGGCGGTTCCCGTCCAGGATGAGGCCCAGGTGGCGGGGCATGGGCCCCCCCTTCACCTCCCTTTGCAGGCGGCGCTCGTAAAACCAGTAAAGGGGGCGGGTGAGGGAAAGGAGGCGGCGGAGCATACCTTCCCCACCCTACGGGGGAAGGATGAGAAAGGGAAGGCCCTATTTGGCGTGGTCCTTGTAGGGCTCGCCCCTGAGGTCGGAGATGAGTTGCACCGCCACGTAGGCCCCGTCCCCGGCGCTCACGATGGCGTGGCCCGGCACCTTGCCCCGGGCCACCCCGGCGGCGTAGACCCGGGGGTAGCTGGTGCGCCCCCCCTCGTCGGTGTCAATGAAGGTGCCCTTGCGGCTAAGGCCCAGGAGGGAGGGGAGGGTGGGGTCTTTGTGGGTGCAAAGGAGAAGCCTTTCCGCCTCCACCACCCCTTCTTCCGTTTCCACCTCAAAGACCCCGCCCAGGTCCCGCACCCCCTTCACCACCCCTGGGCGCACCTCGGCCCCGTACCGCTCGGCGTGCGCCTTGAGCCGGGCCAAAAGCTCGTCCCCGGAGGGTTCGTCCAAAAGCCCCGGGTAGTTGGGCACCCGGCTCACCTGGAGGACCTGGGAGCGGCCCCCGTCCAATACCAGGGTTTTTAGGCCCGCCCGGGCCAAAAAGAGGGCCGCGGAGAGGCCCGAAGGTCCACCGCCCACCACGAGCACATCCCACATAGCGCCTTAGAGTATAAGGCGGCCCGGGTATAATCGGCGGCGCATGGTCCTGGACGACCGCTACCCGGTGCTGGAAACCCTGGAAAGCCGAGAGGGGATCACCCTCTACCGGGTGGAGGGGGGGCTCGTCTTCTTCTTTGACGTGAAGACCCCCGAGGACAAGGAGCGCTTTTACCGCTACCGGGCGGCCCTGAAGCGGCTCATGGAGCTGGGGCTCCTCGAGGCCCACGTCTCCGCCAAGCCGGGCCGCCACTACGCCTTCTTCCCGGAAAAGCCCCTCTCCCGCAAAGCCCCGCCCGCCAAGGCCCTGGAGGCTTTGGCCCCCTTGGGCTTCGGCCGGGAGCACCTGGCCATGGGGGAAGACGGGGTGGCCTACCTCTCCCCCTGGCCCCTGGGAAAGAAGGCCGCCCCCCTCAAGCCCAGGCTAAGGCCCCGCCTCCTGGGGGTGGCCCCCGGGGTCTTCCTCCTGGCCCTGGGCGTCTTTCTGCTCTCCCAGGGGCTTTACCGCTACTTCAACCCCCCCGAGTACCCCGTGCCCGACCTGGTGGGCAAAAGCGCCCGGGAAGCCTTTCTCCTCCTCAAGGACACGGGGCTGAGGCTGGAGGTGGAGGAGGGCAACGACCCCACCAAGCCCAAGGAGGCGGTCCTGGCCCAAGATCCCCCGCCCGGCACCCGCCTCCGGGCCGGCCGCACCGTGCGCCTCACCCTCAACCAGGCGCGGCTCAACCCGGTGCCCGAGCTTGCAGGCCTTAGGCAGGAAGAGGCGGAGGCCCGGCTCAAGGAGCTGGGCTTCCAGGTGGCGGGCGTGGCCCAGGCGCAAAGCCCAAAGCCCCTAGGCACCGTCCTCGCCACCTTCCCCCCCGCCGGCACCCCCTTGGCCCCCGGGGGTGGGGTGTGGCTTCTCGTTTCCCAAGGGGCCTCCACGG
Organism: Thermus thalpophilus; assembly: GCF_022760915.1. Lineage (NCBI taxonomy): Bacteria > Thermotogati > Deinococcota > Deinococci > Thermales > Thermaceae > Thermus > Thermus thalpophilus. Next base: position 66,947 of record NZ_JAKTNS010000001.1, read on the forward strand.
GCTCCACCTGGCCCCTGCCCCGGCTCGTGGGGCTTTCCCGCCAGGAGGCCCTTTTCCTCCTCAACGCCGCCGGGCTCAAGGCGGAGGTGGAGGAGGTGCCCTCGGGCGCCCCTGAGGACACGGTGATCGCCCAAGCGCCCGCCCCCGGCACCCCCATGCCCGAGGGGAGCGGGGTGCGCCTTAGGGTGGCGGTGCGGGGCGAGGTGCTCCTGCCCCCCGCCCCTCCCGTGGAGGAACGGAGCGTGTCCTTGGCCCTGGAGCTGCCCCAGGAAGCGGAGGGGCGGGAGGTGCGCCTCACCCTCCTGGACGCGGACGGGGAGCGGGTGGTGTACGAGGGGGTGGGGCAGGCGGGGTTAAGGTTGGAGGGGACCTACCCGGCGCGGGGGGAGGCCCGCTTCCGCCTCTACCTGGACGGGGTTCTTTTCCAAGAGTGGGCGCCGTGAAGGGGAAGTGGGCGGAAGAGGCGGCCCTGGCCTACCTCTTGCAAAGGGGCTACCGCCTCCTCGGGCGGAACCGCCGCACCCCCTTCGGGGAGGTGGACCTCTTCTTGGAAAAAGACGGGGTCTACGTGGTGGTGGAGGTGAAGCAACGGGCCTCCGGGCGCTTCGGCACCCCCCTCGAGGCCATCACCCCCAAAAAGCTTTTCCGCCTCCTGCAAAGCGCCCGCTTCCTCCTGGGCCAGGACGACCTCCCCGTGCGCCTGGAGGCGGTTTTGGTCCACGGCACCCCCAAGGCCTTCCGCCTAGAGCACCTGGTTTTGGAAGTGTAGGCGCCACCTTTCCCTCCCCTTTCCCCTTTGGGTAAGCTTAGGCCCGTGTTTAGGAACCTAAGGGCCTACCTAGAGGCCTTGGAAGCCCGGGGCGAGCTCAAGCGCATCCAGGTCCCGGTGAGCGCCGAGCTGGAGATCACCGAGATCGCCGACCGCATGGTGAAGCGAGGCGGCCCCGCCCTCCTCTTTGAGCGGGTGGTGGGCAAGGACTTCCCCCTGGCCATCGGCCTCTTTGGGACCCGGGAACGCGCCGCCTTCGCCCTGGGGGTGGAGGACCTGGACGAGCTGGCCCAGAAGGTGGAAACCCTCCTGGCCCTGAACCCGGGCAAGGGAGGGCTTTCCGCCCTCCTGGGGCTCCTTCCTAAGCTCCCCCTCCTCAAGGGCTTCTTCCCCCGGCGGGTGCGCCGGGCCCCCGTGCAGGAGGTGGTGTATAGGGGCGAGGCGGTGGACCTAAGGCGCCTTCCCGTCCTCACGTGCTGGCCTTTGGACGGGGGGCCCTTCCTCACCCTGCCCCTGGTCATCACCAAGGACCCGGAGACGGGGGAGCTCAACCTCGGCATGTACCGCATGCAGGTCCTGGACGAGCGGAGCACTGCCATGCACTGGCAGCTCCACAAGGTGGGCCGCCGCCACCTGGAAAAGGCGAGGAAGCTCGGGAAAAAGCTGGAGGTGGCCGTGGCCCTGGGGGGAGACCCCATCCTCACCTACGCCGCCACCGCCCCCCTTCCCCCGCTTCCGGGGGTGAGCGAGTTCCACCTGGCGGGCTTCCTCAGGGGGGCCCCCATAGAGCTCGCCAAGGGCCTCACCGTGGACCTGCCGGTGCCGGCGGAGGCGGAGTTCGTCCTCGAGGGCTACATTGACCCGGAAGAACCCCTGGTGGAGGAAGGGCCTTTCGGCGACCACACGGGCTTCTACACGCCCAAAGACCTCTACCCCCGCTTCCACGTCACCGCCCTCACCCACCGCAAAGGGGCCATCTACCCCGCCACCATCGTGGGGGTACCCCCCATGGAGGACGCCTACCTGATCGAAGCCACGGAAAGGCTCTTCCTCCCCGCCCTGCGCCTCGTCCTGCCCGAGGTGGTGGACTACCACATGCCCCCCGAGGGGGTGGCCCACAACTGGGTGAACGTGAGCCTAAGGAAGGAGTACCCGGGCCAGGCCTACAAGGTGGCCTACGGGATGCTGGGCCTTGGGCAGATGATGTTCGCCAAGGTCATCGTGGCGGTGGACGGGGAGGTGCCCGTGAAGCCGGGCTTCGCTGCCCTCTTGGAGGCCCTCAAGCACGCCCTCCCCGGGCGGGACACCCTCCTCCTCCGGGGCCCCGTGGACGTCCTGGACCACAGCGCCCGCGCCTTCGCCTTCGGGGGGAAGCTCTTCCTAGACGGCACGCGCAAGCTTCCCGAAGAGGGAGGGGAAGTGCCCTTCACCCCCAAGGCCCACACCGCCCTCCCCGAGGACCCGGAGGCCCTGGCCCAACGGCAGTGGCCCGGGCTTTGGGGGGTCACCTTGGAGAAGCGGCGGCCCCACCAGGCCTGGGAGGTGGCGGAAAGGCTCTTAAAGACGCCCCAAAGCGCCGGCATCCGCCTCCTCCTCCTCGCGGACGCCGACACCGCCTTGACCCCAGCGGAGCTCCTTTGGGCCGTGCTCAACAACATTGACCCCGAGCGGGACGCGCGGGTGATGCCCGGGGCGGAGGGGCCCGTCCTGGTCCTGGACGGCACCCGCAAGCTCCCCGAGGAGGGCTTCCAGCGGGTCTGGCCCGAAAAGATCCGCATGGACCCCAAGGTCAAGGCCCTGGTGGAGGCCCGCTGGGAGGAGTACGGGTTTTAGCGGCGCAGAACGCGGTTTCGCAAAAGGGCGCTCCTAAAGGCCCGCACCACTTCCTGGGAAAGCCGGCCCTGGTCCGCCTCCTCCCTCAGGACCTCCAAGGCCTCCTCCGGTTTAGCGGGGTGGCGGTAGGTGCGCCTGCTGGTAAGGGTATCGTAGATGTCGGCGGCGGCCACCGCCTGCACCAGGAGGGGCACCTCCGTGATCCCGTCTGGGTAGCCGGAGCCGTCCAGACGTTCGTGGTGCCAACGCACGTAGGGGCGCAAGCGCGGATGGGCCTTAAGGGGCTTGAGGATCTCGTCCCCTTTGATGGGATGTTCCCGAACAATCCGCCACTCCTCCTCCGTTAGCGGGCGGTCCCCCCGAAGAAGATGATCCGGAATAGCGATCTTGCCCACATCGTGCAACAGGGCTCCCAGGCGAAGATCTTCCACCTCATGGGCCAAGACGCCCAGAACCTCGGCGGTCCAGAGGGCGTAGCGCGCCACCCGCTCCCCGTGGCCTGCGGTGTAGGGGTCTTTGGCTTCCACCGCCCGCACCAGCGCCAAAAGAGCCCGTTCTAGATCTTCCAGCTTTTCCTGTAAAAAGCGGCGCTCCACGTGGCCTTTTACCCGGAGGCGGAGCTCCGCCAGGTCCACCGGGCGGTGGAGAAAGTCGTCCGCCCCCGCTTCAATCCCCTTCAGGCGCACCTCCCGCTCCCCGTCTGCGGTGAGGAGGATTACCGGCAAGAGAGGGTCTAGGGCCTTGAGGTGGCGGGTCAGGGTGAGACCGTCCATGAAGGGCATGTGTAAATCGGTGAGTACTGCGTGGGGCATGCCGTCTTGAAGCCGCTCCAGCGCCTCCTGGCCGTGGCTAGCCACCCATACCTCCAAGCCCAAGGGAGCCAGGGCCCGCAGCAACAAGGCCCGCTGAAGGGGCTCATCGTCCACCACCAAGACGCGGGCTATCCCCCTCAACGTACCCACCCCCTCCCAAGGCTAGACCGGCCCCTTTTTTGGGAACCCGGGGAAGCGGTCAAAAAGCGCAGCCGGAGTTCAGGGTGCAACTTTGCGGCCAGAGGTTCCAAGGGCTTGCCTCCTTGCTCCCCGGCCAGCCAGCGCCACGGCTTGAGGAACGGGGTATGAGGGTGGCATGTCTTCCTGGTTCCCAAGGGCCATACCTCCTTCCCGAGGCCTACAAAACTGCAACGGCTCCCCAAAGGCAAGCCTGTTTAAGCCCCCCTGGATGGGCATAATGGAAACACCCCCTTGGCTCTAGACTACTCCCCCCCTGTGAAAAGGGTTTGAAAAGGCCGTATAATGCCCCCTCGTGCTGGTGCGCCCCGCCCTCCTTCCCGCTTGGCCCCCCTCCCCCCGGGACCTCTTTGGCCGGGAAGGCCCCTTGGTGCTGGAGATCGGCTTCGGGGACGGGCGCTTCACCCTGGAGCTGGCCCAGGCCCACCCCGACTGGCTCATCCTGGGGGCCGAGGTTTCGGCGGCGAGCGTCCTACGGGCCTACAAGAAGATGCGCCGCCACGGGGTGGAAAAGGTGCGCCTTTACCACGGGGAAGGCCCCTTTGCCCTGCGGAACCTGGTGCCGGCGGGAGGCCTCGAGGCGGTCATCGTGAACTTCCCCGACCCCTGGCCCAAGAAGCGGCACCAGGAAAGGCGGCTTCTCCAGGAGGGCTTTTTCCGCAAACTTTCCACCCGGCTCAGGGAAGGAGGAAGCCTCCTCCTCACCACGGACCACGAGGGCTACTTCCGCTTCGCCCTGGAGGAGGCGGCCAAAACGGGGCTTTACCGGGTGGAGGTGAAGCCGCCCCCGGAGGCCCACCTGAGGACCAAGTACGCCCTCAAGTGGCGGGAGGCCGGGCGCCCCTTCTTCCACGCCGTCTTCACCAAGGTGGGGGAGGACCCCCACCCCTGGCCCCCCCTAAGGAGGTACGCCGTGGCCCACGCCCTACTGGAAGGAAACCTACCCGAAGCCCTGGAGCTAGGGAAAACCCCCGTGCCCCTCTCGGGCGGGGTGGCGGTGTTTTTGGAAACCGCCAAGGGGGAGAAGGGGTTTTACGTTCTCACCCACGTGGAGGAGGAGGACCTCACCCAAGACCTCCTCCTGGAGGTGCGGCCAAGCGCCCACGGGGTCTACGCCGGGGTGAGCCGCTTCGGGAGTCCCCTCATCACCGAGGGGGTGAAGGGGGCGGTGCGGGCTTTGGTGGAACGCTTGGAAGCCTTGGGCCTTAGGGTGGTCCAGGACCACACCTAGGCCCCGGTAAGATAAACCCATGACGCTACCCCCCCGCAAGGACTCCCTGAAGTGGGGCACCTACCCCGAGGACGTCTTGCCCCTTTGGGTGGCGGACATGGACTTCCCCGTGGCCGAGCCCATCGTGCGGGCCCTGAAGGAGCGGGCGGAAGGCTTTTTGGGCTACCCGCCCCGGGAGGGGGATTGGGAGCTCAAGGCCCTCCTCCTGGAGAGCACGGGCCTCGAGGGAGAGGTGGCCTTCCTGCCCGGGGTGGTGGTGGGGCTTTACGCCGCCGTGGCCGCCTTCACCGCCCCCGGGCAAGGGGTCTTGACCCAGCTTCCCATCTACCCCCCCTTCCTCGCCGCCATCCGCGAGCAGAAGCGCACCCTCCTGGCCAACCCCTTGCGGGAAACGGAGGAGGGCTACCGCCTGGACCTCCCCGGTTTGGAACGCCTGGCCTTCGCCAGCCGCCTCCTCCTCTTCTGCCACCCGCAAAACCCCACAGGCCGGGTCTTCACCGAGGAGGAGCTTTCCGCCCTGGCCGCCATCGCCCGCAAGCACGACCTCATCGTGGTTTCCGACGAACTCCACGCCCCCCTCACCTACGAAAGGCCCCACGTGCCCCTGGCCCGCTTCCTTCCCGAGCGTACCCTCACCCTCTTGGGCCCGGGCAAGGCCTACAACCTGGCGGGGCTCCCCATGGGGGCCGTGGTGGGGCCCAAGCCCTTGGTGGAAGCCCTGAAGCGCCACCTCCCCCACACCTTCCCCAACGTCCTCGCCATGGCCGCCTGGAAGGCGGCCCTAAGGGAAGGGGGGCCCTGGCTTCGGGAAACCCTGGCCCTCTTGAAGGCCAACCGGGAGCGGGTGGCCGCCTGGGCCAAGGAACTGGGCCTGGTCCACTTCCCCCCGGAGGGGACCTACCTGGCCTGGCTGGGCACGGGGATCCCCAAGGCCGCCGCCCACCTCCTTAAAGAGGCCCGGGTGGCCTTGAACCCCGGGGAGAGCTTCGGGGAAGGGTACGAGCGCTACGTGCGCCTCAACTTCGCCACCTACCCCGAGGTCCTGGAGGAGGCCTTAAAGCGGCTCGCCGAGGCCCTGCGGAAAGCCTAAGGCCCCCGGGGAAGCCCGGGGGCCTTAGCCCTTTAGGCCCTTACTGGACCACCTGGATGGGGATCCGCTTGGCCCGGGCCTCCGCCACCTTGGGCAGGGTGAGCCGGAGGATGCCGTGGCGGAACTCCGCCTTGGCCTCGTCCCCCTTGACCTCCACGGGAAGGGTGAAGGTGCGGACGAAGGAGCCGTGGGGGATCTCCTGGAGGTAGTAGCGGCGCGCCTGGGCATCCTGAGCCGGCTTCACCTGGCCCCGGATGGTGAGCTTGTTGCCCTCGAGGCTCACCTCCAAATCCTCCGGGGTGAGGCCCGGCACCGCCATCTCCAGGACCAAGGCCTCGTCCGTCTCGTAGAGGTCGGCGGGGGCCACGTAGGTCACCACGGGCCGGCCGAAGTCGCCCAAGACCTCCTCAAAGAGCCGGTTGGCCTCCTCCAGGAGGGAGAGGGGACCCCAGGTCCTAAAGGGCGTGATCTCCAGAGGACGAGCGTCCCTACGCACCAGGGCCATACTCATCACCTCCACTTACACTTATATCACTTGCGCCTTCCTTTGTCAAGTATCCTCATCCAAAGCGCCTACCCCTGCGCCCCCTATAATCAAGGGCATGGAGCTTCCCCAAAACGCCCTCTTCGTGGACACCCGGCCCCGGCCCGCCTACGAGGCCGGGCACCTCCCGGGGGCCCGCCACCTGGACCTCTCCGCGCCCAAGCTCCGCCTGCGGGAGGAGGCGGAGCTTAGGGCGCTGGAGGCGGGCCTCACCGAGCTTTTCCAAACCCTCGGCCTCCAAAGCCCCGTGGTCCTCTACGACGAGGGGCTCACGAGCCGGCTTTGCCGCACCGCCTTCTTCCTGGGGCTAGGGGGCCTCGAGGTGGAGCTTTGGACCGAGGGCTGGGAGCCCTACGCCACGGAGAAGGAGGAGCCCAAGCCCGAGCGGAGCCAAACCCAGGCCCGCCTGCGCCGCGACTGGCTCCTCACCGCCGACGAGGCCGCCCGTCACCCCCTCCTCCTGGACGTGCGGAGCCCCGAGGAGTTCCAGGGTAAGGTCCACCCCCCCTGCTGCCCCCGGGGGGGCCGCATCCCGGGAAGCCGAAACGCCCCCCTGGAGCTTTTCCTCAACCCCGAGGGGCTTTTGGAAAGGCTGGGCCTCGCCCCGGGCCAGGAGGTGGGGGTCTACTGCCACTCCGGGGCCCGGAGCGCCGTGGCCTTCTTCATCCTGCGAAGCCTCGGGGTGAAGGCCCGCAACTACCTCGGTTCCATGCACGAGTGGCTACAGGAGGGCCTCCCCACGGAGCCATGAAAGCCCACCGCCTGGTCTTAGGCCCCTTGGCGGAAAACGGCTACCTGGTGGAAACCCCCCAAGGGGCGGTCCTCATAGACCCTGGGGACGAGCCGGAGAAGATCCTGGCCCTCCTGGCCCAAAGGGGCCTCACCCCCAAGGCCATCCTCCTCACCCACGCCCACTTTGACCACGTGGGGGCGGTGGCCCCCTTGGTGGCGGCTTACGGCCTGCCCGTCTACCTCCACCCCCTGGACCTTCCCCTCTACGGGCGGGCCCAGGAGGTGGCGGCGGCCTGGGGCTTCGCCATCCCCAAACCCCCCTTGCCCGTGGAGCCCCTGGCGGAGGGGATGGAGCTTTTCGGCCTGCAGGTCCTCCATCTCCCGGGCCATAGCCCCGGGCACGTGGCCTTCCTGGACCCCGTGGGCCAGGCGGTGTATTCCGGGGACCTCCTCTTCCGGGGAAGCATCGGCCGCTACGACCTGCCGGGCTCGGAGCGGGAGGCCCTTTTCGCCTCCTTGAAACGCCTCCTTTCCCTGCCCCCCGAAACCCAGGTCCTCCCCGGGCACGGGCCTCCCACCACCTTGGCCCTGGAGGCCCGCACGAACCCCTTCCTCACGGGGTTAGAATGGGAAGCGTGAACGGGCCGGACGCTCCCCACCGGGGACAACTCGAGGCGCTCAAGGCCCTCTTCGGGCTCCAAGAAAAGGACTTGGAAATAGACAGGCTCAGGCAGGAGGCGGAAAGCCTCCCGGAGGAGCTCCTCGCCGTCAAAGCCCAAGTGGAGGCCCTGGAAGAGGAGCTAGCCGACCTCCTGGAGCGCCAGGCGGAGCTCAGGAAGGAGTACAACCGCCACAGCCTGGACATAGAAGACCTCACCGCCAAGGAAAAGCAGGCGGAGGCGGAGCAGCGCCAAGCCCAAAGCGCCCGGGAACAGACCCAGTACGAAAACCGCATCCAGCAGATTAAGGACCGCATCCGGGAGCTCCTGGAGCTTTCCACCCCCATCATGGAGGCCATGGAGAACCTGGAGGGCGAGATCGCCCGCCTCGAGGCGGAGCTCGCCCAGCTCAGACCCAAGCTGGAAGAACTCCTCGAGGCCAACCGGGTGCGGGTGGAGGCCCTCAAGGCGGAGATCGCCGCCCGCTTAGCGGAGCGGGAGGCCCTGGCCCAGGGCATCCCCGCCCCCGTCCTCAAGGAGTACGAGGCCATCCGCCGCGCCCGCAAGGGGATGGGCATCGTGCGCATGGCGCGGCAGGGACAGGTCTTCCGCTGCGAGGGGTGCAACGTGGTCCTGCCCACCCACGTGGCGCAAAAAGTGGTCCAGGGGCAGCTCACCCGCTGCCCCTCCTGCGGCCGCCTCCTTTGGAAGGGGGAGGCCTAGACCAGCCTGGCCTGGAGGGTGATCTCCTTCACTCCCGCCAGGGCGCGGGAAACCGGGCAACCCTCCTTGGCCGCCTGGGCGATTTCTTGGAACTTCTCCGGGCTAATCCCGGGCACCTCCGCCTCGGTCAGGAGCTCAATCCGGGTGAGGGTAGGCCTTCCCTCCACCATCTCCAAGTGTACCCTGGCCTCGGTGGAAACCCGTTTGGGGGTAAACCCCTCCCGCTCCAGGCTGGCGGCCAGGGCCATGGAGAAGCAACCCGCATGGGCCGCGGCGATGAGCTCCTCCGGGTTCGTGCCCTCGCCCTCCTCAAAGCGGGAGGGGAAAGAATAAGGCCCCTCAAAGGCCTGGCTCTGGAGCCGCATGATACCCTTGCCCTGGCGGAGACCGCCTTCCCATACCGCACTCGCCTTACGCACCGGCATCGCTTTCCCTCCGGCTCCAGATTACCCAAAAACCCGGGGCGCATAGAAAGGCAAGGCACCTTTACACTGGCCTTGTGCTCTTCCTCTTCGTGGATGGCCTGGGCCTAGGGGAGGCGCTCAAAGACCTCTTCCCCCTCCTCCTGGACCTCTCCCCCAGACCCCTGGACGCCACCCTTGGCGTGGAGGGCCTGCCCCAGTCGGGCACGGGGCAGACCGCCCTCCTCACCGGGATCAACGCCGCCCGGCTCCTCGGCCACCACCAGGGGCCCTTCCCGAGCCCCAGGCTTAAGCCCCTCCTCCGGCGAAGCCTCTACGCCTGGGCCCGGGAAAAGGGCCTAAACGTCCTCCACGCCAACGCCTACCGGCCGGAGTACCTCAAGCGGGCCACGGGAGGCCGAAGGGAGATGCTTTCCGCCTTCGCCCAGGCGGCGAGGCTCGCCGGCCTCCCCCTCCTCCCCCTGGGCCACCCCCTGGCCCTGCCCCCCGCCTTCTGGGAAGACCCCTACGGCATGGGCGCGCGGGCAGCGGCCTTGGCCCGGGCTTGGGACCTGGTGGTCCTGGAGTACTGGGCCTTGGACCTGGCGGCCCACCGCGCCCCCGAAACCTTGCCCGAGCGCTTCCGGGAGCTTTCCCTCTTCCTCAAGGGCTTCCTGGCCGAAGGAGGAGAGCTTCTCCTCACCTCGGACCACGGCAACGCCGAGGAGCCCTGGCACCCTCGGCACACCCGAAACCCCGTGCCCCTGGTCTACACCGGGGAAGCCCCCTTTTGGCCCACGAACCTGACCGGGGTCTTTCCCTTGTTGCGAGCAATTATCGCTCCTAAATATTTGAAATCCGACCGGAATACTTGACTTTCTCCCCAGGATGGGCTAGCCTACCCAGGCAGAGGGCGCCCTCGCCCCCCCGGAGGCTTCCGGGAGAAGGAGGCAGGATGCGAAAGAGAACTTGGCTCGTGCTAATCGGCTTAACCGCCTTGACCCTAGCCCAGGCCCAGACCCTCACCATCTACTCTGGCCGGGGCCAAAGCCTGGTGGAACCCCTAATCAAGCAGTTTCAGGAGGAAACGGGGATCCGGGTCCAGGTGCGCTACGGTTCCGACGCCCAGATCCTGGCCGCCTTGCAGGAGGAAGGAAGCCGCTCCCCGGCAGACCTCTTCTGGGCCAACACCGCCGGGGCCTTGGGCCAGGCGGCGTCCCGGGGGCTTCTTAGGCCCTTGGGGGAAACCCTCCTCAAGCAGCCCCTGGCCTTCGTGCCCGCTTCCAAGACCTGGGTGCCGGTGACCGTGCGCCTTAGGGTGCTGGCCTATAACCCCCAGAAGTTCAAGCCGGAGGAGCTGCCGCAAAGCCTTCTAGACCTCCCCCGCTTCGCCCAGGAGAAGGGCCTCCAGGGCCGGGTGGGCTGGACCCCCACCTACTCCAGCTTCCAGGACATGGTGGCGGGGATGATCGCCCTGTACGGGGAAGCCCGGACCCGGGAGTGGCTTTTGGCCATGAAGGCCCTGAACCCCAAGGCCTACGCCTCCAACCCCGCCATGCTGGACGCCATCCGGGCGGGGGAGGTGGACCTGGGCTCCACCAACCACTACTACGTGGTCCGCTTCCGCCGGGCCGGGTACAACCTGGGCATGCACCACTTCCAAGACGGGGACGTGGGCAACCTGGCCTTGGTCACGGGGGCGGGGATCCTCAAAACCTCCAAGAACCTGGTGGCCGCCAACCGCTTCCTCACCTACCTCCTTTCCCCCAAGGGGCAGCAGTACTTTGTGGGCAACGTGGGGGAGTACCCCTTGGTGAAAGGCGTGGTGGTGGACCCCAACCTGCTCCCCTTGGACCAGGCCCTGCGGAAAAGCCCCAAGCTGGACTTTGAGCGCCTACCCCTGGACCAAGCCCTGAAGCTCCTGCGCGACCTGGGCATCTTGTAGATGGTCCGGCCTCGAGGCCTCCACCACCTGCCCGGGCTTTTGCCCTTCCTGGTGCCCGCCCTCCTCACGGGGGGCGGGGTGGCCTTGCCCTTGGCCTACCTGGTCCTGCGGGCCCTGGAGGCCGACCCCGGCGCCCTCCAAGAAATCCTCCTTCGCCCCAAAAACCTGGAGCTCCTCCGCAACACCCTGGCCCTCCTCGTGGGGGTCCTGGCCCTCACCACCCTCCTCGCCCTGCCCCTCGCCTTCCTCACCACCCGCACCGACCTCAAGGGCAAGCGCTTGTTTTCCCTCCTCCTCACCCTGCCCCTGGCCGTCCCGGGGTACGTGGGGGCTTACGTCCTCCTGGCCGCCACCGGCCCGGGGGGCATCCTGCCCTTGCCCCGCCTCGAGGGGTACGTGGGGGCCCTTTTCGTCCTTTCCTTCATCACCTACCCCTACCTCTTCCTCTCCTTGCGCGCCGCCTTTTTGGGCCTGGACCCCGCCTTGGAGGAGGCGGCGAGGACCCTGGGGATGGGCCCTTGGCGGGCCTTCTTCCGGGCCGCTTTCCCCCAGCTTCTGCCCGCCTTGCTCTCGGGCTACCTGGTGGTGGGCCTCCACGTCCTGGGAGACTTCGGCACGGTGAGCCTTCTGCGCTACGAAACCTTCTCCTACGCCATCTACCTGCAATATAGCGCCGCCTTTGACCGGGTGTACGCCGCCTGGCTGGCCCTGCTGCTCCTCCTTCTCACCGGGGGGCTTTTGTGGCTGGAGGGCCTTCTCCTCCGCCGCCTCACCCTGGCCCGCACCGGAAAGGGAGCAAGCCGGCGCCATCGGCCCCTCCATCTTGGGCCCCTTGCCCCCTTGGGCTACGCCCTAGCCCTCCTCCCCCCTCTTGTCGCCTTGGCCCTTCCCCTCTATGCCCTCTTCCACCTGGCCCGCCGCTTTCCCCAGGAGGGGCTTAGCGGGCTTTGGGAGGCTTTAGGGCATTCCGCCTTGGCCGCGGCCCCTGCCGCCTTCTTGGCCGTGGGGATGGCCCTGCCCTTGGCCTACCTGGCGGTGCGCCTTCCCTCCCCCGCCTCCCGCTTCCTGGAGCGCCTGGCCTACCTGGGGTACGCCATCCCCCCCTTGGCCTTCGCCCTGGCCTGGATCTTCTTCAGCCTCCGGAGCCTTCCCTTCCTCTACGGCACCCTGCCCCTTTTGGTCCTGGTCCTCGCCTTCCACTTCCTGGCGGAGAGCCTGGGCCCGGTGCGGGGAGCGCTTTTCCAGGTGCCAAGGCGCTTGGAGGAAGCGGCGAGGACCTTGGGGGAAACCCCCACGGGGGCCTTCTTCCGGGTCACCTTCCCCCTCCTTTGGCGGGGGGCGGTGGCGGGGGGAGCCTTGGCCTTCATCGGGGCGGTGAAGGAACTCCCCATCACCCTCCTCCTGGCCCCCATGGGCTACGCCACCTTGGCCACCCGGGTTTTCAGCTACACTCAAGAGGCCATGTTCGCTGAGGCCGCCCCCTTCGCCCTCCTCATCGCCCTTCTTTCGGCGGCCTTTGTGGGGGTGCTGCTTTGGACCGAGCGCCGCTTTTAGCCCTAAAGGGCATCCGCAAACGCTTCGGGGAGCACGAGGTGCTGAAGGGAATAGACCTCGCCGTCTACCCCGGGGAGATCCTGGCCTTGCTTGGGCCTTCGGGCTGCGGCAAGACCACCCTCCTTAGGGTCATCGCCGGCCTGGAAAGCCCCGACGGGGGAAGGGTAGTTCTGGAGGGCCAAGACATCACCCACCTTCCCCCAGAAAGGCGGGGCATCGGCTTCGTCTTCCAGGACTACGCCCTCTTTCCCCACCTCACCGCCTTGGGCAACGTGGCCTTCGGGCTCAAGGGGAAAGACCGCCTGCTCCGGGCGCAGAAGGCCCTGGAACGGGTGGGCATGACCCTCTTCCAGCACCGCAAGCCCCAGGAGCTTTCCGGCGGGCAACAGCAGCGGGTGGCCTTGGCCCGGGCCCTGGCCCCCGGCCCCAAGCTGGTCCTCCTGGACGAGCCCTTCTCCAGCCTGGACGCAAGCCTCCGGGCCGCCACCCGGGAAGAGGTGCGCAAGGTGCTCAAGGAAACGGGCACCACCGCCCTCCTGGTCACCCACGACCAGGAGGAGGCCCTCTCCTTCGCCGACCGCCTGGGGGTGATGCGGGACGGGAGGCTTTTGCAGGTGGGCACCCCCGAGGAGGTCTACCTCCGGCCCAAGACCCCCTTTGTGGCCCAGTTCCTCGGGCGCACCAACCTCCTTTCCGGGGAGGGGAAGGGGCGCTACGCTGAAACCTGCCTTGGCCCCGTGGCCTTGGCCGAGCCCGCCCACGGACCTCTTCTCCTTTCCCTGCGCCCCGAGGCCCTGCGGCTCGCCCCCCCGGAGGAGGGCAGGGCCTTGGGCCGGGTGGTGGCCCGGGAGTTCAAGGGGCACGACCTCACCTACCGGGTGCGCCTCCTGGCCCCGGAGCGGGAGGTCCTGGTGCAAGAGGGGCCGGAAAGCCCCTTCCGGGTGGGGGATGTGGTGGCGGTACAGGTGGTGGGGGAAGGGGTGGCCTTGGAAGGCCAAAGCCCCAAGGCCCCCGTGGGCACCGACTAAGCTTAGGGCGTGCGCCGCATCCTCCTCCTCGCCGAATACGACGGCACCCACTTCGCCGGGCTCCAGCGGCAACGGGAGGGCTTGCGCACGGTGCAGGGGGAGCTGGAGAAGGTCCTTCCCGCCATCGGGGCCCTCCCCAAGGCGGTGGCCGCCGGCCGCACCGACGCCGGGGTCCACGCCCTGGCCATGCCCTTCCACGTGGACCTGCAAGGCCGCATCCCCGTGGAAAGGATCCCCGAGGCCCTAAACCGCCTCCTCCCCGAGGACCTCAAGGTGCATGGCGCCAGGGAGGTGGCGAGGGACTTCCACGCCCGCAAGGATGCCCTGTGGCGCGCCTACCGCTACCGGGTCCTCTTAAGGCCCTATCCCTCGCCCCTTCTCCGCCACCGGGCCCTTTGGCTCCGGCACCCCTTGGACCTAAAGGCCGTGGAGGAGGCTCTTCCCCTTCTCCTTGGGCGGCACAACTTCCTGGGCTTCGCCAAGGAGGAGGTGCGGGAAGGGGTAAGGGAGCTCTTGGAGGCCAGGCTCTCGGTGGTGGAGGGGGAGGGGGGCCTCGAGGTCCATTTCTACTTCCGGGGCACCGCCTTCCTCCGGGGCCAGGTGCGGGGCATGGTGGGAACGCTTCTGGAAGTGGGCCTGGGCAAACGCTCCCCGGAAAGCCTAAAGACCATACTACAAACCCAAGACCGCCGCCTCGCCGGCCCCTCCGCCCCACCCCACGGGCTTTACTTCGTGGAGGCGGCCTACCCGGAAGACCGCCTTACCCCGAAGTGAAAAGGGGCCGGGGGCGCCCGGCCCCATTTTCCGGAGATGGCTAGAGCCGGCTCCGCGGGTCCAGGGCGTCCCGCAGGCCGTCCCCCAGGTAGTTAAAGGCCAAGACGGTGATGAAGATCATGAAGCCCGGGGGGAGGGCCAGCCACGGGGCGGTGAAGATGTACTCCTGGGCGTTGGTCAGCATGTTGCCCCAGGTGGCCACCGGGGGCTGGATGCCAAAGCCCAGGAAGGAAAGCGCCGCCTCCACCAAAATGGCCCCGCCGATCTGCAAGGTAGCCTGGACGATGAGGGGGGCCAGGGTGTTGGGCACCAAGTGGCGGAACATGATGCGGGCGTCCGTGGCCCCCAGGGCCTGGGCGGCGGTGGCGTAGTCTTGCTCCCGCAGGGAGAGGATGTTCCCCCGCACCAGCCTCGCCGTGCCCAGCCAGCCGAAAAGCACCAGGATGGTGATGATGATGAAGACGCTCGCCGCATCCCCAAACACCCCTTGCGCCCACTGCCCCACCTTGACCCCAGGGTCCCGCAGGAGGGCGGAAAGCACCAGGAGCAAAGGCAAGGTGGGGATGGTCAGCATGAAGTCAATGAGGCGGCTGATGGCCACGTCCAGGTCCAGCCGGATCTGCCCCTTAAGCCCATACCAGGCGGCCCAGAGCACCAGGGCCAAGGTGAGCCCAAAGCCCAGGTAGCTCCCCACGCTTCCCGCCCGGATGCCGTCTTGGGCCAAGGCCCAGGCGATGGAAAGGACCAGGTAAAGCACCCCGTAGTAGAGGAACCAGGAAACCACCCGCCAAAGGGCGAAGCTCCAAGGGTAAAACCCCTCCCGCTCCCGGCGCAAAGGGCCCAGGTAAAAGCGCAAGGGGCGCCCGGAGAAGTAGCCCGCCAGCGTGCCCATAATGGTCCCCAGGATCACGCTGGAAAAGGCCACGGCGAAGCCCACCAAAAGGGAGATGCGGGAGCCGTAGATGATGCGGGAAAGCACGTCCCGCCCCAGGTCGTCGGTGCCCAAGGGGTGCTCCCGGGAGGGGGGGTTGAAGTAGTACTGGCCCACGTCCTCCCCCGTGGGCTGGGCCGTGGGGTCATACGGGGCCAGCCAGGGGGCGAAGATGGCCATCAGGATGAGGAGGACGATGACCACCAAGCCGGCCATGGCCATCTTGTGCCGCCGCAAGCGGCGCCAGAAGAGGCCGAAGAAGGTCCTGGGTTTAGCGGATGCGGTCGCGGTCGCCATGGTTCACCTCTAGCTGTAGCGAATGCGGGGGTCCACCACCGCGTAGGCAAGGTCCGCCAACAGGTTGAAAAGGGCGGTCATCAAGGCCAAGAAGGCCAAGGCGGCCATGGCCACGTTGTAGTCCTTCTCCACCAAGGCGTCAAAGATGGCCCGTCCCATGCCCGGGTAGCTGAAGATGGTCTCGGTGATGGTGGCCCCACCCAAAACCCCCGGGATGGCCAAGCCCACCAGGGTGACGATGGGAATAAGGGCGTTCCGAAGCGCGTGCTTGTAGAGGACCACCCGCTCGGAAAGCCCCTTGGCCCGGGCGGTGCGGATGTAGTCCTGGGAGAGGACCTCCAAGAGGGAAGCCCGCATGAAGCGGGTCCACTCCGCCATCTGCAAGGAGGAAAGGGCGATGACGGGCAGGATCAGGTGCCAAGCCCACTGGCCAATAAACTCCCAAAGGCTCACCGCCCCCGAGCGCACGTCCTCCCACAAAACCCCCGGCACCCCCCCCGTGGGGAAGCGGGGAAAGCCCGGGATGTGGTCGGGCAGCCAGATGGCGAAGAGGTAAAGGAGGAGGATGCCCAGGAAGAACACCGGCATGGAAAACCCCACGAAAGACAGAAAGGTGATGACGTAGTCGGCCACAGAGTACTGGCGGACAGCGGAAAACACCCCCACGGGGATGGCCACCAGCAAGGCCAGGGTGAGGGCCAAGCCCGAGAGGAGTAGGGTCTTGGGTAGCCGCTGGACGAAGATGTACTCCGCCGCCGGAATACCGTAGGTGCGGCTATAGCCCAAGTCCCCCTGCACGGCGCGGGAAAGCCACTTGAAGTAGCGGATGTGAAGGGGCTTGTCCAGGCCGTAGGCCCGCTTCAAGGCCTCAAACTGCTCCGCGGTCATACGGGGGTTCTGCCGCTTGAGCTCCTCCAAAGGGTCCCCCGGCTGCAGGGCCAAAAGGGCGTAGATCACCACGCTGGCCGCCAGGAGCAAAGGGATCATCTGCAAAAGCCTGCGCACCGTGTAGGCAAACACCGTTGTACCTCCCGTTTATGGCACTAAAAAGCCCGCTGGGGCTAACCCCAGCGGGCCCCACTATACCACCCAGGCTACTTGATGGAAAGGGCGTACTTCGCCTGGTCCCACTTCTTCACGGCCCCGCGGCTGGCCCAGCCGATTTCCCAGGCGTTCCAGCCGGGGTAGCCGAAGCCGCCGGCGTAGGCGCTGGCCACGTAGTTCACGAGGCCCTGGCGCACCACGTAGGGGTTGGCGCGGAAGTAGAGGGGCAGGGCGGGAAGCTCCTCGGCCCAGATCTCCTGCGCCCGGGCGAAGAGCTGCTTCCTGCGGGCCTCGTCAAACTCCAGCACCGCCTGGCTGGTCAAGCGGTCAAACTCGTCGTTGCGCCAGCCGCCGATGTTCTGGCCCTGGTAGTTGTTTTCCTTGGTGGGCACCATGATGGCCCCGGTGTTCAGGTTCTTGTACTGGAAGAGGCCGCCATCTTCTTGGAGGCTGGACACCCAGGCGAACTCAAACATCCCCGTCCACTTGCACTCGGAGGCGCGCTGGATGTAGTCGTCGGAGAAGACCACGGCGGAGGGAGCGTTGTTGATCTTGACGGCGATGCCGATCTTCTTCAGGTCCTCGGCGAAGAACTGCTGCGTGCGCTCGCGGATGGCGTTGCCGGCGGTGGTCACGTACTCAATCTCAAAGCGCACGGTGCGCCCGCCCACGGTGCGCTGCAGGATGCCATCCGGGCCCTTGCGCCAGCCCATCTCAGCCAGGAGGGCCTCTGCCTTCTTCAGGTCAAACTCGTACTTCCGGACGTTGGGGTTGAAGAGGGGGTTGACGGGGGCAATCCAGGTGTGGGCCACGGGCTGAAGCCCGTCAAAGAAGGCCTTCACCAGCCCCTCGCGGTTCAGGGCGTGGAGGATGGCCTGCCGGGTGCGCTTGTCGTTCAGGCCCAGGTCGCGCACGGTCTGGCAGTTCTCAAACTTGTTGATGTCAATGTGCTCCCAGATGGCCCCGGGCACGAACCAGATGTCAAAGCGGCCGGGGGCACGGGAGGTGAGCTGGCGGCTCCTGGCCTGGTCAAAGGTGAGGGAAACGCTGGAGGTAGCGTCAATGGACCCGCCGATCACCGCCACCAAAAGGGAGTTGGTGTTCTGGATGAAGCGGTAGACCACCTTCTGCACGTAGCGGCTCTCCCCACCTTCCGGCTTGATGGGGAAGTTGGGGTTCCGCTCCATCTCCACGGAGTTGCCCGGCACCCAGCGCTTGAGCTTAAAGGGCCCGGAGTACACCATGGCCCCCCGGTTCAGGGCCTGGGGCGTAGAGAACTTGAGGAAGAAGTTGCGGTAAAGCTCGTTGAGCTTCTCCGCGTCCTTGTCGGGGTCCAGGTTGCGGGCCGCCGCCTTCACCTTCTCCCACTCTGCGCCCATGATGTGCTTGGGAGCATAGCCGATGGGGGAGCCGTAGGTGCCGCCGTAGGTGTCGTAGTAGTAGGCGGGCTCAAAGATAACGGTGAAGTTCCGGGCATCCTTTACCTTTAGGCTTACCCGCTCCCAGTAGTCGGGGTTCAGGACGGGCATCCCCTTGGCCTTGCCCACCTCAAAGTAGAACTGCACGTCCTCGGTGGTGATGGGCTTGCCGTCGGACCAGCGGGCGTCTGGGCGGATGGTGAGGTCCATCTCCAGCCGCTTCTTGCCCCCGCCGATGTCCGTCACCCGCAAGCGCCCGTTCTGCTGGGTGGGCACCTCGGTGGCCAGAACGGGGAAGTTCTGGCTGTCGGCGTTAAAGCCGATGAAGGGGGCGAAGAGATAGCCCTCAATCTCGCTCTTGATGGCCTGGTTGGAGATGATGGAGAGGAAGTCCCCCGCCAGCACCCGGGGTTCCTGGGAAGCCCCGATGACCAAGCTGTTGTCCTGGGGCCCCGCCAGGGCTAGCCCCATGGCGGTTAAACCGAGTACAGCCAGTTTGCCTAGTTTCCTCATACTGCCTCCTTTCGTGTGTGCGGCACTCTCCTTAGTGGCCGAGGTCATTATACGGCGCCCATTCTGGGGGTCAATGGGGTAAAGGTAAAGGGGCCTGAAACCAGGCCCCCCAAATAACGATGCGAAAGGCTTAGTGGCCGCAGGTGCGGGCCTCGCCCTCCTGGTCCTTGGTGCGGAAGGAGTGGCCGCAGCCACAGGTGCTGGCGGCGTTGGGGTTGTTCACGGTGAAGCCGCCCCCCATGAGGCTTTCCACCCAGTCAATCTCGGAGCCCACCAGGTAGGGCAAGGACATGGGGTCCACCACCAGGCGCACCCCGTGCATCTCCACGAAGGTGTCCCCCTCCAGCTCCCGCTCGTCCACGGCCATGCCGTACTGGAAGCCAGAGCACCCCCCGGATTTTATGTAGACCCGGATGGCCGCGTGCTCCTTGCCGTAGCGGGCCAGGATCTCCTTAGCCTTTTCAGCTGCCAAAGGGGTGATGCGGATAACCGCCTCCTGCGTTTCTACCATCCCCCAACCTCCTTACCCCGTAGCCTAGCATGACAAGGGTAGGACAAGGTGTCATAGCTCCCATACCCGGGCGTATATTGGCAACATGTTCTGGCACCTGGTGGCGGTTTTGGTGCTGGTGGGGGTCCTGGGCCGCCTGGGTGGCCGCTTCTTTGCCGCCTTGGCCCAGGCGGTGCCCGGAAGCCGGGACGACGCCTTTTTCCGGCTTTTGGGCTTCCTCTGGTGGGGGTTTTTGGCCGTGGCGGGGGCTTCTTACCTGGTCCACGCCCTGGGGCTTCCCCACGAGCCCTTCCGCACCTGGGGGGAAAGCCTGGTGCGCTGGGCCGGGGCCAAGGGGGTGGCGGCCCTAGGTGCCCTGGCCCTCACCTATTTGGGCTACCGCCTCACCCCTTTCCTCCTCGGCCAGCTCCCCGTGCCGGAAACGGGGGAGCACACCCGGGAGGCGGTCCGGCGGAAAACCCTCAGGGCCGTGGCCGAATCCGCCTTGCGGGTGGGCATCCTGGTCTTGGGAGGGCTCTTCTTTCTCTCCAACCTGGGCCTCAACGTCACCGCCCTCCTGGCGGGGGCCGGGGTGGCGGGGCTTGCGGTGAGCTTCGCGGCGCAGAACCTGATCCGCGACTTCATCAACGGCTTCTTCATCCTCCTGGAGGACCAGTACGGGGTGGGGGATATCGTCCAGATCGGGAATGTTGGCGGGCAGGTGGAGCGCTTCACCCTACGGATCACCGTCTTGAGGGACCTCGAGGGCCGGGTCCACTTCTTCCCCAACTCCGAGGTGCGCCAGGTCACCGTCCTCACCCAGGAGTGGAGCCGGGCGGTGGTGGACGTGGGCGTGGCCTACAAGGAGGACATTGACCGGGTCCTGGAGGTCTTCCGGGACGAGGTGGCGCGCTTCCACCAGGACCCCGAGTGGCGGGAGCGCTTCACCGAGCCCCCCGAGGTCCTGGGAGTCCAGGCCCTGGGGGACTCCTCCGTGGTGATTCGGGTTCTCTTCAACACCAAGCCCGCCCAGCAGTGGGCGGTGGCCCGGGAGTTCCGCCGCCGGATCAAAAAGCGCCTGGACCAGGAGGGCATAGAGATCCCCTTCCCCCACCAGAAGCTCTACTTCGGAGAGCCCTTGCGGCTGGAAAGGGTGTAGGCTAAAGGGGATGCCGGAAGTGTACCAGGAGATCCTAAAGGCGCTCCAACCCCACTTGGGCCCCAGGGCCGAGGTGGTGCTGGACGAAGGCCTTAAGCGCCTGGGCAAGCGCCCGAACGAGCTCACCCCCAAGGACGGGGAGTTCCTCCTAAAGGGCTTGGTCTTCCGCGAGCTGCAAGCCCGGCTGCCCGCGGAACAAGCCCGGCGGGTGGTGGAGGAAACTTTAGAACGCATACAGGACGCTCCTTTAGCCCTGGAGGACCTGGAGCGGGGCCTCAAGCGCTTCGGCCTCTACGTGGACTGGCCGGAGGTGGCCCGGCTCCGGGCCCTGACCAACCGCCTGCGCCAGGGCAAAGAACCCGCCCTCCTCGCCGAGGCCAAGGCCCTTCTGGAGGCCTTGGAGGAGAAGGCGGAGGAGGCCCTTTTGCGCCAGGCTAAGGACCTGGCCCACCTGGAGGAAAGCTTAGAGCGGGTGCGCCACCTGGGCGGCCCCAAGGTGCGACGCCTGGAAGGCCTCCTGGATACCATCCGTCAGGCCCACGGGGAAGGGCTTTTGGCCCAAGCGGAGGTGGAGCGGGCGAGGGCGCTGGCCCTGGAGCTCCGCAAGTTCCTGGAGTCCAGCGCCGTGCGGGCCCCCACCTTGCCCGAGATGGTCTTTGAAACCCAAGAAAGCCCCCCCGAAACGCCCAGGCACCCCACGGACGTCTTCCTCACGGTGGAAGAGGCGGCCGAGCTGGAAGGGGAACTGGTCATTGACCTGGGCCCCCTCTCCGAGGAGGCAAGCCAGCGCATCCAGGCCCTGGAGGTGGAGGAAGAGCGGCGCCGGCTGGAAGCCCTCCTCGCCCGCCACGCCCACCTTCTGGAAAGGGCCACGGTGAGCCCCCTCCTGGCCGAGGTCCAAGCCCTCTTGGAAGCGGGGACGCCCGCCGGGGAAAGGCTTAAAGCCCTGGAAGAAGCCTTGGCCGAGGCGGAGAAAAACTTCCGGGCGGAAAAGCGGGCCCGCCTCATCCAGCTGGAGGAGGCCCTCCGGGCCCTTCCCCTTCCCGAGGAGGCCAAGGCGCCTTTGGAAAGCGCCTTGCGCTTGGCGGAGGAAACCCTCGAGGAGGGAGGCTATCCGGACCTCTCCCCCTTGGAAGAAAGCCTAAGGCGCCTAGAGGAAGAGGCCAAGCGGAAGAAGGAGGAGGAAGTCCGCCTGGAAGAGGAGCGGAAAGGGCTCCTGGCGGAGCTTTCCACCAAGGGCGAGGCCTTCGCCCCCTTGGCCGAGGCGCTTAAAGCCCTTCCCAAGGAGCGCTTAGCGGAGGCCCTCCCCGAGCTTCGCGCCCGCTACGCCGAGCTCCTTAAGGCCAAGGGGGAAGAGGAAGCCCTCAAGGCCAAGCTGGAGGAGGCCAGACGGGCGCTCCTCGCCCTCAAGCCGGAGGCGGAGGCCCTGGGCCTCGGGGAGGAGGTGCAAAGGGTAGAAGAGGCCCTGGCCCAGGGGGAGCTTCCCGACCTCGAGGCCCTCCGCCAAAAGATGGCCCAGGCCCGTGGCGAGGCCCGGGAACGGGCCTTGCAAGAGCTCGCTCGCCTCCAGGTGCTGGCGGAACGCTTCGTGGGCTTCGGTGGCGAGGCGGTTCTAAAGGCCATAGAGGAGGAAAAGCGCAAACCCCTCCCCGACCCCACCCCCACCGCCCGGGCCCTGCAGGCCCTGAAGCGCAAGCTGGAGGCCAAGCGGGAGGAGCTCACCACCCGCCTCACCGCCTTCTTCCAGGCGGAGGCGCGCTTAAGCAGCTTTGAAAGCGAAACCCGGCGCCGCCTAAAACCCCTCCTGGCCTTCCTGCAAAGCGCCAAAGAACGGCTTCCCCTCCTGGGCCCCAAAGGGCTTATGCAGGTGGAAAAGACCCTGGGTGAGGCGGAAGGCCTCCTAAGGGAGCTGGAGCGGGAAAAGGAGGCGGCTCAGGCGGTGCTCAAGGAGATCGGGCAGGAAAACCTCGAGGCCCTCCTCGGGGCCTTGGTGCCCGGGGAAGACCCCCTGACCCGGCTCCGGCTACCTGGGGTAGAGGCCTTGGGCTTCCTGGAAGACCCCTTGCCCCTTCCCAAAGAAGCCCTCCTGAACCTAAAGGAAGCCCTAGACCGCCTGGACCAAAGCCTGGGGCAAAGGCGGGGGCCCGTGGCGGTGCTCTTTGGGGAAAAGGCCCTGGTGCTGGCCCCCAAGGAGGGGCGGAGCCTGGTGGCCCTCCTGGAGCGGCCAAGCCTTTCCGCCTTCCTCCTGGAGCTATCCGCCTAGGGGGGTGCTAGACTAAAAATAGTGGTCCGCGCGCCCGCCCTTTGGGAAAAGCTGGAGCCCCACCTAGAATACCTCTCCCCAGAGGAACGGGAGAAGGTGAGGCAGGCTTACCTTTTCGCCGAGGAAGCCCACCGGGGGCAGGTGCGCAAGAGCGGGGAGCCCTACATCACCCACCCGGTGGCGGTGGCGGAGATCCTCGCCTCCTTGCGCATGGACGCCGACACCGTGGCGGCGGGGCTCCTGCACGACACCCTGGAGGACTGCGGCGTGGCCGCGGAGGAGCTGGAAAGGCGCTTCGGCCCGGCGGTGCGGCGCATCGTGGAGGGGGAAACCAAGGTCAGCAAGCTCTACAAGCTGGCCAACCTCGAGGGGGAGGAAAAGCGGGCCGAGGACCTCCGCCAGATGTTCATCGCCATGGCGGAGGACGTGCGCATCATCATCGTGAAGCTGGCGGACCGCCTCCACAACCTGCGCACCCTGGAGTTCATGCCCCCCGAGAAGCAAAAGCGCATCGCCCAGGAAACCCTGGAGATCTACGCCCCCCTGGCCCACCGCCTGGGGATGGGGCAGCTGAAGTGGGAGCTGGAGGACCTCTCCTTCCGCTACCTCCACCCCGAGGCCTACCAGGCCCTCCTCTCCCGCATCCAGGAAACCCAAGAGGCCCGGGAGCGCCTGGTGAAAAAGGCCATGGCCGCCCTGGAGGAGGCCCTAAAGCGGGACGAGCTCCTCCAGGCCCAGCTCCAGGGCTTTGAGGTCACGGGCCGGCCCAAGCACCTCTACTCCATCTGGAAGAAGATGGAGCGGGAAAACAAAGCCCTGGAGCAAATCTACGATCTCCTGGCGGTGCGGGTCATCCTGGACCCCAAGCCAAGCCCCACGGAGGAGGGCCGGGCCCTAAGGGAAAAGCAGGTTTGCTACCACGTCCTGGGCCTGGTCCACGCCCTTTGGCAGCCCATTCCCGGCCGGGTCAAGGACTACATCGCCGTGCCCAAGCCGAACGGCTACCAAAGCCTCCACACCACGGTCATCGCCCTGGAAGGCCTCCCCCTGGAGGTGCAGATCCGCACCCGGGAGATGCACCGCATCGCCGAGTACGGCATCGCCGCCCACTGGCTTTACAAGGAGGGCCTCACCGACCCCGAGGAGATCAAGCGCCGGGTTTCCTGGCTCAAGAGCATCCAGGAGTGGCAGCAGGAGTTTTCCAGCTCCCGGGAGTTCGTGGAGGCGGTGACCCGGGACCTTTTGGGGGGGCGGGTCTTCGTCTTCACCCCCAAGGGGCGGATCATCAACCTGCCCAAGGGGGCCACCCCGGTGGACTTCGCCTACCACATCCACACCGAGGTGGGGCACCACATGGTGGGGGCCAAGGTGAACGGGCGCATCGTCCCCCTCTCCTACGAGCTGCAAAACGGGGACATGGTGGAAATCCTCACCGCCAAAAACGCCCACCCCTCCAAGGGCTGGCTGGAGTTCGCCAAAACCCGGAGCGCCAAGAGCAAGATCCGGCAGTACTTCCGCGCCCAGGAGCGCCAGGAAACCCTGGAAACGGGCCAAGGCCTCTTGGAGCGCTACCTGAAGCGCAAAGGGCTTCCCAAACCCACGGACAGCCAGCTGGAGGAGGCGGCCAAGCGCCTGGGCCTTCCCCCTTCCCCCGAGGAGCTCTACCTGGCCCTGGCCCTAAACCGCCTCACCCCCAAGCAGGTGGCGGAAAAACTCTACCCAAAGGCCCTCCTCAAGCCGGAAAAGCCCAAGCCCGCGCCCAAGAACGAGTGGGGCATACGCCTGGAGCAAGACCTCCACGCCCCCATCCGCCTCGCCTCCTGCTGCGAGCCCATGAAGGGAGACGCCATCCTGGGCTTCGTCACCCGGGGCCGGGGGGTCACGGTCCACCGGGCGGACTGCCCCAACCTGCGGCGCATCCTCCAGGGGCCGGAGGCGGACCGGGTGATTGGGGCCTACTGGGAGGGGGTGGGGGGAAAGGTGGCCACCCTCGAGGTCCTGGCCCAGGACCGGGCAGGCCTCCTCCGGGACGTGATGCAGGTGGTGGCGGAGGCGGGAAAAAGCGCCCTGGGCTCGGAAACCCGCATCCTGGGCCCCATGGCCCGCATACGGCTTCGCCTCACCGTGCAGGACGGGGAGCGGGAAGCCCTCCTGGAAGCCATCCGGGGGGTGAAGAGCGTGCAGGAGGTGCGCTGGGTCTAAAGGGGCCGCACCCACACCTCCCGGGTCCTCGGCCCGTCAAACTCCGCCAGGAAGACCTGCTGCCAGCGGCCCAGCTTAAGCCTACCCCCCTCGGCGAAGAGGAGCAGGTGGACCCCGGTGAGGAGGGTTTTCAGGTGGGCGTGGGTGTTGCCCTCCGCGTGGCGGTCCTTGGGGTGGAAGCGGGGGGCGAGCTCCTCCAGGCGGGCCAGGAGGTCGTGGGCCACGTCGGGGTCGGCCCCCTCCTGGAGCAAGAGGCCGCAGGTGGTGTGGGGCACGAAGAGGTAGACGAGGCCCGTATGCCCCTCTAAGGCCCCCTCCACGAGCCCCGTGATGTTCACCAGGCCCTCTTGGGGCGTGCGCACGGTAAGCCTTCGCATAGGGCCAGGATACCTAGCCCAGGCGGGTCACCCGCAGGAAAAAGCTCTTTTGCAGGGTGAAGGAGCGGTCTAGCCCGCCAAACTCCGCCTCGGCCCAGGCCCTGAGCCTTGGCATCACCTTGGCGTGCACCGCCTCGGGCACGGCCTGGGTGAAGGAGTAGAGGCGCTCCTCCAGGGCCTCCAAAGCCTCCCGCACCGTGCGCTCCTCCCGCCAGACCACCACCTGGCGGGCCTTGGGCCTAAGCCCAAGCCGCTTCAGGGCTTCCTCCACCTCGGCGAGGCGCCTTTGGTGCAGGCCCCTTTCCACCCGCACGCCGTCCTCCGCCACCAAGGCCCGCCAGCGCTCCTGCAGGGCCCACTCTTCCGCCGCTTCCACCTGGTCCCACCCCTCCAGGAGGGCCCCCCCAGGCTTGAGCACCCTTAGGGCCTCGGCCAAGGCCTTGGGCCAGTCGGGAAGGAGGTGCCAGAGGTGGACCACGATGACCCCGTGGACGCTCTCCCCCGGCAGGGGGATGGCCCGGGCGTCCGCCTCCAAAAGCCGCACCTTGCGCATCACCCCCGCCGCCTTCTGGCGGAAGACCTCCAGCATGGCGGGGTTCACGTCCAAGGCGATGTAGGAAAAGCCGCGGGCGATGAGGGGCAGGGCGATGCGCCCCGTGCCCACCCCGAGCTCCAAAAGGACGGGCTCCTCCCCCCGGCCGGAGACCGCGTTGGCCATGGCGGTGGCGATGCGGCCCGCCACCTCGGGCGGGTAGGCCCGGAGGCGATCGTAGGCGTAGGCCACCCGGGTGAGGGCGCTGGACATGTCCAACTCCATTGTACGAGGTATACTTCGGCCCATGAAGGGGCTCATCCTGGCCGCCGGGCGGGGCACGCGGCTCCGCCCCCTCACCCACACCCGTCCCAAGCCGGTGATCCGGGTGGCGGGCCGGCCCATCATCCACTACGCCGTGGAAAACCTGCGGGAAGCGGGGGTGGACGAAATTGGGGTGGTGGTCTCCCCGGAAACGGAGAAGGACATCCGCGAGGCCCTATCGGGATACCCCGTGCGCTACGTCCTCCAGGAGGAGCCCCAAGGCCTGGCCCACGCCGTGGCGGTGGCCCGGGGCTTCCTGGGGGATAGCCCCTTTGTCCTCTACCTGGGGGATAACCTCTTCCAAAAGGGGATCCGATGCTTCCTTCAGGCCTTCCGGGAGGGGGTGAGCGCGGTGATCGCCCTGGTGCGGGTGGAGGACCCGAGGCAGTTCGGGGTGGCGGTGCTGGAAGGAGACCGGGTGGTGCGCCTTTTGGAAAAGCCCAAAGACCCCCCCTCGGACCTGGCGGTGGCTGGGGTGTACGTCTTCACCCCCGAGGTCTTGGAGGTCATCCAGGACCTCAAGCCCTCGGCCCGGGGGGAGTACGAGATCACCGACGCCATCCAGGGCCTCATTGACCGGGGCCGGCGGGTGGTGGGGGTGGAGGTCACGGGCTGGTGGAAGGACACGGGCCGCCCCAAGGACCTCCTGGACGCCAACCGCCTCCTCCTGGAGGAGCTTTCCCCCAGGGTGGAGGGCGAGGTGGAGGGTAGCGAGCTCACGGGCCGGGTGGTGGTGGAAAAGGGGGCCAGGGTGGTGGGGAGCACGGTTATCGGCCCCGCCTTCATCGGGGAGGGCGCCCTGGTGGAGGGGGCCTACGTGGGGCCCTTCACCTCCTTGGGGCCGGGGGCGCGGGTGGTGCGCTCGGAGGTGGAGTATTCCATCCTCGAGGACCACGCCGCCTTGGAAGACGTGGCCTTGCGCCTTCAGGAGAGCATCCTGGGCGTGGGGGCCAAGGTGCAAAGCCGTAACGGCCTTCCAAGGGCCCACCGCCTCATCCTTGGGGACCTCTCCCAGGTGGAACTGGCCTAGATGGCGGGGCTCCTTTCCCTCCTCACGGAGGACTTCCAAAGCGGCGAGGCCCTGGCCCGGCGCCTGGGGGTGAGCCGGGCCGCCATCTCCAAGGAGGCGCACCGGCTTTTGGAAGAGGGTTTCCCCCTGGAGGTGGGCCGGCAGGGCTACCGCATCCTCCCCGGCACCCCTCTCCCCCACCTCTTCCACCCCCCGGGGCGGCTCGGGAGGCCCTACCGCTACCTGGGCCGGGTGGGGAGCACCCAGGACGCCCTCCGGGCCTGGGCCGAGGCGGGGGCCCTCGAGGGGGCCTTGGTCCTGGCGGAAGTCCAGGAAAGGGGCCGGGGCAGGCGGGGAAGGACGTGGGAAAGCCGCCCCGGGGTAAGCCTCACCTTTTCCCTCCTCCTAAGGCCCCGCCTCCCCCTCCCCGCCCTAGGGCTTCTCCCGCTCCTCGCGGGCCTCGCCCTCTATGAGGCGGTGGGGGTGGGGGGGCTCAAGTGGCCCAACGACCTCCTGAGCCCCGACGGCCGCAAGCTGGCCGGGGTGCTCCTCGAGGCCAAGGCGGAGGGCGAGGAGGTGGCCCACGCCCTCTTGGGGGTGGGGGTGAACGTGGCCTGGGCCCCGGAAGGGGCGGCCTTTTTGCAGGAGTTCACCCCCCTTTCCCGGCGGGAGGTCCTGGAAAGGTTCCTGGCCCGCCTCGAGGCCCTCCTCCCCCTTTTGGAAGACCCGGAAGCCTTCCTCCCCCGCTACGCCCAGGCCTCCTACACCCTGGGGCGCCGGGTGCGGGTGGAAACCTCCAAGGGCCCCGTGGAGGGGGTGGCGGAGGCCGTCCTCCCCGACGGAAGCCTCATGGTGGGGGGGGTGCGGGTGGGGGCGGGGGAGGTGGTCCTCCTGGACCTTGAGTGAGCCACGCTTAGATTTTCCTCACATCTTGTGCTAGGATTAGGGCAGGTATGTTCGCCCGCATCTTCACCAAGGAAGAGGCGGACGCCCTCCTGCCCGAGATCCGCCGGGTTTTGGCCCAGATGCGCAAGGCCCGGATCGAACTCCAGGAGGTTCAGAGCCAACTCCCCGAGGCCCGGGGGCTAAAGCGGCGGGCCCTGGAGGAGGAAGCCCGCTTCCTCCTGGGCTCCCTGGAAGCGGACGCCCGCCACCTGGCCTCCTTAGGCGTCCTCCTCAAGGACCTGGACCGGGGCCTGGTGGACTTCCCCGCCCGGGTAGGGGGCGAGGTGGTCTTCCTCTGCTGGCAGGAGGGGGAGCCGGAGGTGGCCCACTACCACCCCCTTTCCGGGGGCTTCGCCGAGCGGCGGCCCCTGGGGGAGGCCCCTAGCCTCCTTCCCCCCGAGGCCCGCCCCGGCGAAAGGCGTCCAGGCGCCTGAGGTCCTCCCGCACCAGGTCCTCCCGCCCCGCCAAGGACTCCAGGTGGTGGCGGAGTTCGTGGAGGAGGGTTTCCCACACCTCCCCTTCCCAGTCAAACCCCGGCCCCGCCACCGCCCGAAAAGAGCCGTAATAGAGGGCGATGTGCCGCCCGAGGCCCTCAAAGCCGCCCAAGGCGCTAGGAGGCCCGGGGTCCAGGTATTCCCCAAGCCGCCACACCCCGGGAAGCCCGGGCTCGGGCTTGGCCTCAGGGAAAACGTGCACCCCCTGGAGGCCCCGCTTGAACTCAGGCGGGATCTCCTCCCAAAGCCCCTCCACAAGCCGCACGAAGGCCTCGTAGGTCATGGCCGGTGGTAGGGGTGGCCCGCCCTTAGGGTGAGGACCCGGTAGAGCTGCTCCATCAGGACCAAAAGGGCTAGCTCGTGCTGCAGGGTGAGGGGGGAAAGGGAGAGGAGGAAGTCCGCCGCCTCCCGCACCGCCTCCTCGTGCCCCTCGGCCCCGCCCACCAGGAAGGCCACCTTTTCCCCTTCCCACCCCTGGAGGAGCCTAAGGAAGCCCTCGGTGGAAAGGAGCTTTCCCCTTTCGTCCAGGACCACCTTGCGGTGGCCCTCCGCCCTGGGAAGGAGGTCCTCGTCCTTGACGAAGAGGACCTCGAGGGGAGCGTACCGCCCAATCCGCCGGGCGTACTCCTCCACCCCAAGCCGGGCGTAGGCCAGCTTGGGCTTTCCCACCGCCACCACCCGCAGGCGCACACCCCCATCCTAACGGGGTATACTCGGGGCGAAGGGAAAGTGGGGCCAAGCCCACCCCCGAAAAGGAGGCCCAAGCCCTTACCCAGGGCGGGCTTCCCGGCGCCACAAGCGCCACGCAAGGAGGGTGCTATGGTAAAGGAAACCCGCAGGTTCCAGCCCTTCACCCCCGAGCCCATAAGGCTCCTCGGGGAGAAGGGGGAGTGGCTAGGGGAGTTTCCCCTGGACTTGGGGGAGGAAAAGCTACGCCGCCTCTACCGGGACATGCTGGCGGCCCGGATGCTGGACGAGCGCTACACCATCCTCATCCGCACCGGCAAGACCAGCTTCATCGCCCCCTCCGCCGGCCATGAGGCGGCCCAGGTGGCCATCGCCCACGCCATCCGCCCCGGCTTTGACTGGGTCTTCCCCTACTACCGCGACCACGGCCTGGCCCTGGCCCTGGGCGTCCCCATAAAGGAGCTCTTCGGCCAGATGCTGGCCACCCGGGCCGACCCCAACAAGGGCCGCCAGATGCCCGAGCACCCCGGTTCCAAGCCCCTCAACTACTTCACCGTGGCGAGCCCCATCGCCTCCCACGTGCCTCCCGCCGTGGGGGCCGCCCTCAGCATGAAGCTTTTGGGCACGGGGCAGGTGGCGGTCTGCACCTTCGGCGACGGGGCCACCAGCGAGGGGGACTGGTACGCCGGCATCAACCTCGCCGCCGTGCAGGGAGCGCCCGCCGTCTTCATCGCCGAGAACAACTTCTACGCCATCAGCGTGGACTACGCCCGCCAGACCCATAGCCCCACCCTGGCGGAGAAGGCCCACGCCTTCGGCATCCTGGGCTACCTGGTGGACGGGATGGACGTCCTGGCCAGCTACTACGTGGTGAAGGAGGCGGTGGAGCAGGCCCGCCTGGGGGGAGGCCCAAGCCTCATAGAGCTTCGGGTTTACCGCTATGGCCCCCACTCCTCCGCCGACGACGACAGCCGCTACCGCCCCCAGGAGGAGGTGGAGGCTTGGCGGAAGCGGGACCCCATCCTCCGGTTCCAGCGCTTCCTCGAGGCCCAAGGCCTCTGGACCCTGGAATGGGAGGAGGACCTGAAGGCGGAGATCCGCGCCGAACTGGAACGGGGGCTTAAGGAGGCGGAAGAAGCGGGCCCCGTGCCCCCGGAGTGGATGTTTGACGACGTCTTCGCGGAAAAGCCCTGGCACCTAAAGCGCCAGGAGGCCCTCCTCAAGGAAGAGCTTTAGGAGGCGGCATGGCCCTCATGACCATGGTGCAGGCCCTCAACCGGGCCCTGGACGAGGAGATGGCCAAGGATCCCCGGGTGGTGGTCCTGGGGGAGGACGTGGGCAAAAGGGGCGGGGTCTTTTTGGTGACGGAGGGGCTTTTGCAGAAGTACGGCCCCGACCGGGTCATGGACACCCCCCTCTCCGAGGCGGCCATCGTGGGGGCGGCCTTGGGCATGGCCGCCCACGGCCTGAGGCCCGTGGCGGAGATCCAGTTCGCCGACTACATCTTCCCCGGCTTTGACCAGCTGGTGAGCCAGGTGGCCAAGCTCCGCTACCGCTCCGGGGGACAGTTCACCGCTCCCCTGGTCATCCGCATGCCCTCGGGGGGCGGGGTGAAGGGCGGGCACCACCACTCGCAAAGCCCCGAGGCCCACTTCGTCCACACCGCCGGGCTCAAGGTGGTGGCGGTCTCCACCCCCTACGACGCCAAGGGCCTCTTGAAGGCCGCCATCCGCGACGAGGACCCCGTGGTCTTCCTGGAGCCCAAGCGCCTCTACCGCTCGGTGAAGGAGGAGGTGCCGGAGGAAGACTATGTCCTGCCCCTGGGCAAAGCGGCCCTGCGGCGGGAGGGCAAGGACCTCACCTTAATCGGCTACGGCACGGTGATGCCCGAGGTGCTCCAGGCCGCCGAGGAGCTTGCCAAGGCCGGGGTTTCCGCCGAGGTGCTGGACCTACGGAGCCTCATGCCCTGGGACTACGAGGCGGTGATGAGCTCCGTGGCCAAGACGGGGCGGGTGGTCCTGGTCTCCGACGCCCCCAGGCACGCCAGCTTCGTGAGCGAGGTGGCGGCCACCATCGCCGAGGACATCCTGGACATGCTCCTCGCTCCCCCCATCCGGGTCACGGGGTTTGACACCCCTTACCCCTACGCCCAGGACAAGCTTTACCTGCCCAGCGTCACCCGCATCCTCAACGCCGCCAAGCGGGCGCTAGACTACTGAAGGAGACCTATGCCCAAAGAGATCCTCATGCCCGAGCTCGCCGAAAGCGTGGTGGAAGGCGAGATCCTCAAGTGGTTGGTGGAGGAAGGGGACTACCTCAAAAAGGACCAGCCCTTCGTGGAGGTGATGACGGACAAGGTCACGGTGGAACTTCCCTCCCCCTACGAGGGAGTCCTCATCAAAAAGCTGGCCAAGGAGGGGGAGGTGGTGAAGGTCCACGCCCCCATCGCCCTCGTCGCCGAACCCCACGAGGCGGCGGCCCCGGTGCAGGCGGTGGAGGAGCGCTCCATCGTGGAGCCGGGGCTTCCGACCCCAGAGGAGAGGGAAGACCTCTCCCTCTTCAAGCCCGACCCCACGCAGGTGGCGGTGAAAAACCCCTTCCTGAGCCAGGCCAAGCCCCAGGAGGAGGCCAGGCCCCAAGGCCGGATCCTGGCCGTGCCCGCCGCCAGGAAACTGGCGCGGGAGCTGGGCATCCCCATTGAGGAGGTGCCGGGCTCGGGGCCCTTGGGGCGGGTGCGGGTGGAGGACGTGCGGGCCTACGCGGCCAAGAAGGCGGCCCCCACTCCCCAGGAAGCCCCCTCCCCCACCCCCTTCCCCCCACCCCCCCGCTACGCCCCGCCCAAGGGCTACGAGCACCTGGAGGAGCGCGCGCCCTTAAGGGGCGTGCGCCGGGCCATCGCCCAGGGGCTTTGGCAAAGCCACCTCTACACCGTGCGCACCCTCAACGTGGACGAGGCGGACCTCACGGAGCTGGTGGCCTTAAGGGAGCGCCTCAAGCCCGAGGCGGAGGCCCAAGGGGTCAAGCTCACCTACCTGCCCTTCATCGTCAAGGCGGTGGTGCGGGCCCTGAAGAAGTACCCCATGCTCAACACCAGCCTGGACGAGGAAAGGCAGGAAATCGTCTACAAGCGCTACTACCACATCGGCCTGGCGGTGGCCACGGAGCGGGGCCTGGTGGTGCCCGTGGTGCGGGACGCCGACCGCAAGAGCGTCCTGGAACTGGCCCAGGCCATCGCTGAGCTCTCCGCCAAGGCCCGGGAAGGGCGCCTAAGCCCCGAGGAGGTGTCGGGCTCCAGCTTCACCATCACCAACATCGGCTCCGTGGGGGCCACCTTGAGCTTCCCCATCATCAACCTGCCGGACGCCGCCATCCTGGGCGTCCACTCCATCCGCAAGCGGCCTTGGGTTATGCCGGATGGCTCCATCCAGGCGCGGGACATCATGTTCCTCTCCCTCTCCTTTGACCACCGCCTGGTGGACGGGGCCGAGGCGGCCCTCTTCACCCGGGAAGTGATCCGGCTTTTGGAAAACCCCGACCTCCTCCTTCTGGAAATGTAGGATAGCGCCATGGATGCTTACGACCTCATCGTCATCGGCACGGGACCAGGGGGTTACCACGCCGCCATCAGGGGAGCGCAGCTCGGCCTGAAGGTCCTGGCGGTGGAGGCCGCCGAGGTGGGGGGGGTGTGCCTGAATGTGGGCTGCATTCCCACCAAGGCCCTCCTCCACGCCGCGGAAACCCTGCACCACCTCAAGGTGGGGGAGGGCTTCGGCCTAAAGGCGGCCCCGGAGCTAGACCTTAAAAAGCTCGGCTCCTGGCGGGAAAGCGTGGTGAAGAAGCTCACCGGGGGGGTGGCCACCCTCCTCAAGGGGAACAAGGTGGAGCTTGTGCGGGGCTTCGCCCGCTTTGCCGGGCCCAAGGAAATAGAGGTGAACGGGGAACGCTACGGGGCCAAAAGCGTCATCCTGGCCACGGGGAGCGAGCCCGCAAGCCTCCCGGGTTTTCCCTTTGGCGAGGACGTCTGGGACTCCACCCGGGCCCTGCGGGTGGAGGAGGGGATCCCTGGGCGCCTCCTCGTGATCGGGGGCGGGGCGGTGGGGCTGGAGCTCGGCCAGGTCTACCACCGCCTAGGGGCCCAGGTGACCCTCATTGAATACATGCCAGAGATCCTCCCCGCGGGCGACCCGGAAACCGCGGCCCTCCTCCGCCGGGCCCTGGAGAAGGAGGGCATCCGGGTGCGCACGGGCACCAAGGCCGTGGGCTACGAGAAGAAGAAGGACGGCCTCCACGTGCGCCTCGAGGCCGCCCAGGGAGGCGGGGGGGAAGAGATCGTGGTGGACAAGATCCTGGTGGCGGTGGGCCGCAAGCCCCGCACCGAGGGCCTGAACCTGGAAAAAGCGGGCGTGGCCCTGGACGCCAAGGGCTTCGTCCAGGTGAACGCCAGGATGGAAACCACCGCCCCCGGGGTCTACGCCATCGGGGACGTGGCCCGCCCCCCCCTCCTCGCCCACAAGGCCATGAAGGAGGGGCTGGTGGCCGCGGAGAACGCCGCCGGCAAGGACGCCGCCTTTGATTACCAAATCCCCAGCGTGGTCTACACCTCCCCCGAGTGGGCGGGGGTGGGCCTCACGGAGGAGGAGGCCAAGCGGGCGGGCTACCGGGTGAGGGTGGGCAAGTTCCCCTTTTCCGCCAGCGGCCGGGCCCTCACCCTGGGGGCCACGGAGGGGCTCATCAAGGTGGTGGGGGACGAGGAAACGGACCTCCTCCTTGGCGTCTTCATCGTGGGCCCCCAGGCGGGGGAGCTCATCGCCGAGGCCACCTTGGCCCTGGAGATGGCGGCCACGGTCTCCGACCTGGCCCTCACCGTCCACGCCCACCCCACGCTTTCCGAAGGGCTCATGGAGGCGGCGGAGGCCTTCCACAAAGAGGCCATCCACATCCTGAACCGCTAGCCTTAGCGGATCTCCACCCCGGCCCAACGCTCCAGGAGCCTTAAGGCCTCCACATGGTCCGCCTCGGGGGAAAGCTCCCGCTTGGCCATCTCGTAGACCTCCCGGGTGAGGCGGAGAAGGGGGCTTGGGTCCCTGGCCCCCTCCAGCACCCCCATGGCGATGCCCAGGTCCTTCACCAAAAGCCCCAGGGCGAAGGTCTTGGGGAAGGCCCGGGTGAGGACCCTCTCCGGGATGAGGTTCTCCGTGGCGTTGGAGCGGCCGCTGGAGGCGTTGATCACCTCTAACGCCTTTTCCGCGGAAACCCCCTGCCGCACCAGGGCCACGAGCCCCTCCCCCGCCGCCCAGAGGTTCACCGCCAAAAGGGCGTTGTTGATGGCCTTCACCGCGTGCCCCGCCCCCACGGGGCCCACGTGGACCACCTTGCCGGCGTAGGCCAAAAAGGGCTTCACCCGCTCCACCGCCTCCTTGGGGCCTCCCATCATCACCGTGAGGGTACCCCGCTCCGCCCCCGCCGTGCCCCCGGAGACGGGGGCGTCCAGGTAAGTGACCCCCCTTTCCCCAAGCCGCTCCGCCAGGCGTCGGCTCCCTTCGGGCTCGCCACTGGTGGCGTCCACCCAGTAGGCGCCGGGCCTGAGGTGGGGCAGGAGGGCCTCCGCCACCTCCGCCACCTCCTTGGTGGTGGGCAGGCAGGTGAAGATCACCTTCGCCTCCGCCACCCGCTCCAAGGGCACGGCCTCGGAGCCGAACTCCTCCTGGTGCCGCAGGGCCTTGGCGAAGGTCCGGTTCCAGACCAGGGTGGGAAAGCGCTTGGCCAGATGCCCCGCCATGGGGTAGCCCATGGCCCCAAGCCCGAGGAAGGCCACCTTCTCCATGCCCCTTTTTTACCAGAGCCTGAGGAGCTTGGCGAGGCCTCGGAGGAGGAGGAGGAAGATGAGGCTAAAGGCCATGGCCACCCCCAGGAAGACGAAAAACCCCAGCCCGAAGCTCCCCCCAAGGACCATCTGCCGAAGCCATAGCCCGCTGGGGAAGGCGAGGAGCCAGGTGAGGAGGAGGTTGCGCCAGCTGGGCCTCCGGTAGGTGCCGAGGAAGGGGGAAAGGAGCATCCAGACGAAAAGCACCGGGAGGACGTTGCGGGCAAGGCCCGCCAGGGTCACCGCCTGGCCGTGGGAAAGAAGCCCCAAGGCGGCGAAGAGGAGGAGGGCCAGAAGGTCCAGGAGGAAGAGGTAGGGGGAAGGCTTTTCCACGGCGGGATTTTACCGGGAGGTGGCCTCGAGGAAGACCCGGTCCGCCCGGTAGGAGCTTCGCACCAAGGGCCCGGAAAAGACCTCCTTGAAGCCGAGCCCGTACCCCCAGGCCTCGTACTTCTTGAAGTCCTCGGGGGGCACGTAACGCTCCACGGGCAGGTGGGCCGGGGTGGGCCGCAGGTACTGGCCCAAGGTGAGGATGTCCACCCCCGCCGCCCGGAGGTCCCGCATGGCCTCCAAGATCTCCTCCTCCGTCTCCCCTAAGCCCAGCATCAGGCTGGACTTGGTGAGGACCTGGGGCCTGTACCGCTTGGCGTGGGCCAGGACCTTTAGGGTCTGATCGTACCCCGCCCGGGGGTCCCGCACCTTGGGGGTGAGGCGGCGCACCGTTTCCAGGTTCTGGGCGTAGACCTCGGGCCCCGCGTCCAAGACCCTCTCCACCGCCTTCAGGTCCCCCTGGAAATCGGGGGTGAGGGCCTCCACCAAAACCCCGGGGGCCATCTCCTTGATGGCCCGGATGGTGGCGGCGAAGTGGGCGGCCCCCCCATCGGGCAGGTCGTCCCGGTCCACGCTGGTGAGGACCACATAGCGGATGCCGAGCCGGGCGATGGCCTCCGCCACCCGCCTGGGCTCCTCGAGGTCCACCAGGCCCTTGGGGTTTCCCGTGTGCACAGCGCAGAACTTGCAAGCCCTCGTGCAGATATCCCCCAGGATCATCACCGTGAGGGTGCCGTGGGTCCAGCACTCCCCCACGTTGGGGCAAAGGGCCTCCTGGCAGACGGTGTGGAGGCGAAGCTCCTCCACCGTGCGCTTTAGGGCCTGGTACTTGGCCCCCGTGGGCAGGGTGGCCCTAAGCCAGGCGGGCTTGTTCCGGTCCACGGGCTCGGGCCGGGCCTGGGCCAGGCCCCGCTTCACCACCTTGAGCTCCACCACCTCCCCCGAGGGGGCCACAAGCTCCACCACCTCAAACTTGGGCTTCATGGCTCGCGTTCCTCTCCCACCTGGGCACCAGGCCGAACACCTCGGCGAAGGCCTCCACCACCTTGGCCTTGGCCTCCTCCATGGGCACCTTCCGCCGCAAAAGCCTTTCCAAGGAGGTGACCCCCTTGCCCTTTAGGCCGCAGGGGACGATGACGCTGAAGTCGTTGAGGTCGGTGGAGACGTTCAGGGCGAAGCCGTGGAAGCTCACCCCCTCCTTCACCGCCACCCCGATGGCGCAAAGCTTATCCTCCCCCACCCAGACCCCAGCGTACCCGGGGGTGGGGTAGGCGGCGATGCCGTAGGCCGCCGCCACCTTGACGATGGCTTCCTCTATCTGCCGCAGGAAGCGGCGCACCTCCCGCCCCACGGGGAAGATGGGGTAGCCCACCAGCTGCCCTGGGCCGTGGTAGGTCACGTCCCCGCCCCGCTCCACCCAGTAGAGTTCAAAGCCGTTTTCCCGGTACCAACCCTCGGGAAAGAGGAGGTTCTCCCCCGTGGCCTTGCGGCCTAAGGTGATGACCCGGGGGTGCTCCAGGAGGAGGAGGGTGGGGGGACGCTTCCCCGCCACCACCTCCCGGTGCACCGCCTTCTGGTAGGCCCAGGCCTCCCCGTAAGGCACCAGGCCGAGGTCTTCCACCCGGAACTCCACGTCCCTAAGGATACCCCCGAAGCCCCCAAGGGCCCAAGGCCCAGGGCACACTACGAGAGGAAGCGGGCGATGAGGCGGTCCCGCCAGGGGGCAGAAAGGAGCCTCAAAAGAAGGGTTTCCCGGATGCGGGCCGGGTGGGCCACCAGGTAGCGGGCCTTGGGGTTCGGGCTCTCCAGGGCCTTCAGCACCGCCTCCGCCACCCTCTCGGGGGGAAGGCCCCTTTGGGCGTTCCTTTCCGCTAGCCGCCGGGCCACCTCCAGATAGCGGCCATAAACCCCTTCGGTGCCCGGGGGAGGGGGTTCCAGGTAGGCCTCGGCCCGCTTTAGGGAGCGCTCCCAGATGGGGGTGGCCACGGAGCCGGGCTCAATGAGGGAAACCCGGACGCCAAAAGGGGAAAGCTCCACCCTGAGGGCGTCCGCCAGGGCCTCGAGGGCGAACTTGCTGGCGGCGTAGGGCCCCATGAGGGGCAGGGCCACCAGGCCCGAGACCGAGCCCATGAGGACCACCCGCCCCCGGCTTTGGCGCAAGGAGGGCAAAAAGGCCTTCACCGTGGCGAAGGCCCCGAGGACGTTCACCTCCAGAGCCTCGCGAAAAGCAGCCACGGGCACAAGCTCCAAGGGCCCAGCCACCGCCACGCCGGCGTTGGCCACGAGGCCATAGAGCCCCTCCTGCAAGGCCTCCCGGGCCCTCGCCAGGTCCTCCTCCCGGGTCACGTCCAGGAGAAGGGGGGTGATCCCCTCCGCCCTTAGGGCCTCCGCCTCCTCCTCCCGCCGCACCCCGCCGTAGACGCGATAGCCCCTTTGGCAAAGAAGCCTCGCCGTGGCCCGGCCGATGCCGCTTCCCGCCCCGGTGATGAGCACTTGCCTTTCCATTTGGACGGAGTATAATCCGGGCAAACCCATGTGGGGAAGAAGCGTGCAACAGGCCATCTACCTGCGGGGCTTCCTGGGGGAACGGCCGCCTTTGCCCCTGCACCCCGAGGCCCTGGAGGAGGCGGCGAAAAAGCGCATGTCCCCCGAGGCCTTCGCCTACGTGGCGGGCGGGGCGAGCAGGGTGCGCCGGGGTGGTCCTCACCGTGGACACGGTGCAGCTCGGCTGGCGCCCTAGGGACCTCGCCCTAGGCCACCTCCCCTTCCTCAAGGGGCAGGGCCTGGCCATCTACCTCACCGACCCCGCCTTCCTAAAGGCCTTGGAAGAACCCCTGGAGGGGCCTGCCCTGCGCCCCAGGCCCACCTTGGCCCTTCTCAAGAACCTCCTCGCCCTCCGGCGGGCGGGGAGGCGCTTCGGCCTAAGCCTCACCCAGATGCAAAAGGCGGTGCGCCGCTTCGTGGCCACCTACTCCTTCCCCGAGCTCTCCTGGGAGGAGGTGCGCCGGGTGCGGGAGGCCACCCCCTTGCCCCTCCTCCTCAAGGGCCTCCTCCACCCCGAGGACGTGACCCAGGCCGTGGCCCTGGGGGTGGACGGGGTCTACGTCTCCAACCACGGGGGAAGGCAGGTGGACGGAAGCCTAAGTGCCCTAGAAGCCCTCCCCTTAGCGGTGCAAGCCGCGGAAGGCAAGGTGCCCATCCTCATGGATAGCGGCGTCCGCACCGGGGCGGATGCGGTAAAGGCCCTGGCCCTGGGGGCCAAGGCGGTGGGGCTTGGGCGGCCCTACGTCTACGCCCTGGCCCTCAAGGGGGAAAAGGGGGTGGGCGCCCTTTTGGACCACTTCCTGGCCGAGCTGGAGCTCACCCTGGCCCTCATGGGGGTGGCCCGGCTGGAGGAGCTCGGCCCAGGGTGGATCCAACGCTAAAGGGCGGGGTTTCCCCCGCCCTGCGGCCTGCCGGGCTTAGCCCCTACTGGGCCACCACGCTCACCTTGAGTTGGATGGGCACCTCGGGGTGGGGCTTGTAGGTGAGGACGTACTCCCCCAGTTCCTTGATGGGCCTCTCCAGGGCGAGGCGCTTGGGGTCAATGGTGATGCCGTGCTGGCGGGAAAGGGCCTCGGCGATGTCCTTGGCGGTGACGGAGCCATAGATCTTGTTCTCCCCCGCCCGCACCGGGATGGTGAGGGTGAGGCTTTCCAGGATCTCCTTAAGCCGCTCCGCCTCCGCCTTGCGCTCCGCCAGGCGCTTGGCCTGGGCGCGGATCTTGGCCTCCAGGGCCTTCAGGTTGCTCTCCGTGGCCAAGACGGCGAGGCCCCTAGGCAGCAAATAGTTTCTGGCGTAGCCGGGCTTGACGTTTACCACCTGGCCCACATCGCCCAGGTTCTCCAGGGGTTCTAGCAGGATGACCTTCATGTCCACCCCCTACTTGCGCACCAGCTTCTCCGTGAAGGGAAGAAGCCCGAGAATCCTGGCCCGCTTGATGGTCTTGGCCAGGATCCGTTGCTCCTTGGCGCTAAGCCCCGTGCGGCGGCGGGGAAGGATCTTCCCCGTCTCCGACAGGAACCGCTTCAGCACCTCCACGTTCCGGTAGTCCTTCAGGTCAAACTCTCCCAGGGTGGCCTTCACCTTGGCCTTCCGGGAGGGGCGCCGCTGCGCCTCCTTCTTGGTGGGTTTAGCGTTTTTCGTGCTCAAAACGGCAAATCCTCCTCCGGCGGGAAGTCCTCGAGTCCCTCGTCAATGTCCACCCCACCCGTCTGGACCGGTTGGGGCCTGCTTCCGCCGGTCTGGGCAGGCCCACGGGTGGGCCGCTCCAAGCGGAGCGCCTCCACACGGGTCTGGAAGCGCCTTTCCCCGCTGGAGCTGGTCCAGGAGTCATTCACCAAACGGCCGATCACCAAAAGCCCGTCGCCCTTCCTCAGCTCCCCAGCCCACTCGGCCAGGTCGCGCCAGGCCTGAACCTCTATGAAGTGGGTTTTCTCCTCCCCGTGTTCGCCTCGGGAGGCAACCTCAGCCCCCCCTCCCCGGCGGCGCTCGTTCACCGCCAGGCCCAGCCGGGCTACCGCCGTTCCCTGGGGG
Source organism: Thermus thalpophilus (assembly GCF_022760915.1). NCBI lineage: Bacteria > Thermotogati > Deinococcota > Deinococci > Thermales > Thermaceae > Thermus > Thermus thalpophilus. The sequence goes on from NZ_JAKTNS010000001.1 coordinate 106,693, forward strand.
GTGTAGCGGAGTTCGGGGTCCCGGGTGAGGTTGCCCATGAGGACCACCTGGTTCAGGGCGTGGCGGAGCCTGGGCTGGTTGCGGGCGTCCTCCTGGGTCTCCCGCCCGCGGGCGTCCAGGGGGTCAATGAAGTCGGCCCGCACTTGCACCTCGCTCCGCCTCTCCCCGTCCCGCTCCCACTGGCGGTACTCCAGCCGCCCCTCCACGAAGAGGAGCTGGCCCTTTTCCAAGACATCCCCCCACATCTCCGCTTGGCGGCCCAGAAGCCGCACCCGGTGATACCAGGGAACCTCCCGCTCCTGGCCCGACTCGTCCCAGAGGGTATCCTGTCCGGCCAGGTTGAGCTCCAAGATGGCGAGCCCCCCCGGGGTGTAGCGCATGTCCGGCCGGGAAGTGAGGGCACCAATGAGGAATACGCGGTTCAGGCCTCGTGCCATGCTCCAAGTTTACGCCTTGCTGAGGAGGGGCTCCTGGGTCTTCACCACCATGACCCGGCGCACGTTGTCGCGGATGCGGAGCTCCCGGGCCAGGTCGTTCACCCGGTCCTCGGGCATCTCCACCTGGTAGAAGAGAAAGTAGCCCTGGGGATCCTTGGCGATGGGGTAGGCCAGGCGCCGCACACCCCACTCTTCCACCTTCAGCACCTGGGCCCCGTAGGCCTCGAGGGCCTTCCCGATGATCTCCTTCTCCAGGGCGAGCTGGCTTTGCTCCAGGCTGGGGTTAAGGATGATGTTCACCTCGTACCTGCGCATCTTCACCTCCTCTCCGGGCCCGGCAGGCCGCACGAGGAAAGATTATACCCTTTCCCCTCCCCCAATAAAAGACCCAGGGGGCCCTTAGGCCCCCATCTGGCTCCGCGGGCAGGACTCGAACCTGCGACCAACCGGTTAACAGCCGGCCGCTCTACCAGCTGAGCTACCGCGGACCGACCGCAGGATGCACTATACCAAGAGGCGGGGAAGGCGTCAAGATGGCCCTTTAGCGCTTCCTCCGCTTCCGCTTCCCCGGCACGGGCTCGGGGGTCCTAAGCCCTTGGAGGTGGGCCTCGAGGGCCCGAAGCTCATCCCTAAGCCGCGCCGCCCGCTCAAAGTCCAAGGCCTCCGCCGCCTGCCACATGAGAAGCTCCAGCTCGGCGATCCGCTCCTTCAGGTCTTCCCCGGAGAGGTCGGCCTCGATGGAGACCTCCTCGTAGCCCTCGGGGCGGATGACGGCCCTCACCTCCTTCCGCACCGTCTCCGGGGTGATGCCGTGCTCCTGATTATAGGCCTCCTGGAGGGCCCTTCTCCGGTTCGTCTCCTCTATGGCCCTCCGCATGGCCTCGGAGACCCGGTCGGCGTAGAGCCAGACCTCCCCCCTGGCGTTCCGCGCCGCCCGGCCGATGGTCTGGATGAGGCTCCGCTCGCTCCTAAGGAAGCCCTCCTTGTCCGCGTCCAGGATGGCCACCAGGGAGACCTCGGGGAGGTCCAGGCCCTCGCGGAGGAGGTTGATCCCCACCAGGCAGTCGTAGTGGCCAAGCCTCAGGTCCCGGATCAGGGCCTGGCGCTCAAAGGCGTCCAGCTCGTGGTGGAGGTAGCGCGCCCTTATCCCCTGCTCCACCAAAAAGCTCGTGAGCTCCTCGGCCATGCGCACCGTGAGCACCGTGACCAGGGTGCGCTCGCCCCTTTGCGCCCGTTCCCGGATGCCCTCCATGAGGTCCAGGATTTGGTTCTCCGTGGGCTTCACCACCACCAAGGGGTCCAGGAGCCCCGTGGGGCGGATGATCTGCTCCACCACGCGGCCCGAGTGGGAAAGCTCAAAGGACCCCGGGGTGGCGGAGACGAAGACCACCTGGGAAACCCGCTCCAGGAACTCCTCAAAGCGCAAGGGGCGGTTGTCCAGGGCGCTGGGCAGGCGGAAGCCGTAGTCCACCAGGGTTTTCTTGCGGGCGTAGTCCCCCCGGTACATGCCCTGGAGCTGGGGCACGGTGACGTGGGACTCGTCCAGGAAGACCAGAAAGTCCTCGGGGAAGTAGTCCAGAAGGGTGTAAGGGGGCTCCCCCGGGGCCTTGCCCGTGAAGTAGCGGGCGTAGTTCTCCACCCCCGGGCAGGTGCCCATGACCCGGAGCATCTCCAGGTCGTAAAGGGTGCGCTCCTTGAGGCGCTGGGCGTAGAGGGGCTCCCCCCGCTCCTCAAAGTAGCGGACCCTTTCCCAGAGCTCCTTTTCTATTTCCTTCAGGATCTCCTCGAGGCCCTCCGGGGAGAGGTAGTGGGTGGCGGGGAAAAGCACGAAGCCGGGAAGCTCCCGAAGCCTTTCCCCGGTGACGGGGTGGACCTGGCTGATGCGCTCCACCTCGTCGCCCCATAGCTCCACCCGGATGGGCTCGGTGTCATAGGCGGGGAAGATTTCCAGGATCTCCCCCTTCGCCCGGAAGCGCCCGGGGGCGAGGTCTATGTCGTTCCGCTGGTAGCCCAGCTCCAGAAGGCGTTCCAAGAGGGCTTCCCGCGGGTAGACCGCCCCCCGCTCCACCACCAGGTTCCGCGCCCGGTACTCCCTGGGGTCCCCCAGGCCGTAGATGGCGGAAACCGAGGCCACCACGATCACGTCCCGCCGGGTGAGGAGGCTTCGGGTGGTGGAGTGCCTTAAGCGCTCAATCTCGGGGTTGATGCTGGCGTCCTTCTCTATGTAGAGGTCCTTCCCCGGCACGTAGGCCTCGGGCTGGTAGTAGTCGTAGTAGCTGATGAAGTACTCCACGGCGTTTTCCGGGAAAAGCTCCCGGAACTCCGCCGCAAGCTGGGCCGCCAGGATCTTGTTGGGGGCGAGGACCAAAGCGGGCCTTCCCAGGGCCTCAATGACCTTGGCCATGGTCACCGTCTTCCCCGTGCCCGTGGCCCCGAGGAGGGTGATGAACCGTTCCCCGTCCCTCAAGGCCTCCACGAGCCCGGCGATGGCCCCCGGCTGGTCCCCCTTGGGGCTTGGCCCCCGGTAGCGGAAGGTCATCCTTACCCAAGTATAGGGGCCTCCTCGCCTCCCCAAAGGAAGGGGAAGAACAAAAACCCCCGCCCCCTTTGGGGGGGCGGGGGGAAAGCGCTCCTAGGGCCTAGAAGTTGACGCTGTAGGTGACCTTGAAGGCCCGGCCGTAGGACTGCAAGGTCCCTGCGCCGTCCAGGAGGATGGCGTCCAGGTAGGCCACGGTGAAGCCGTAGTACTTGGCCTCCACGTAGATCCCGTCCACGCCGCCAGACCCGGTCCCCGCTCCGGTGGTGAGGTTCCAGGGGAACTGGACCTCGCCGGGGTAGGTGAAGAGGCGGTCGGTGGTGGCGCTCAGGGAGAAGTCGCCGTAGCCCCGGGTGAGGAAGGAGCCAGCGGGGTCCACCACGTTCTGCCCGCGGTAGGAGGCGTAGCCCACCTTGACGCTGGCGCCAGGCACCAGGAACTCGTTCAGGGTGAGGCCCGCGCGCCAGTAGGTCTCCTGGGCATCGTTGGTGGAGCCACGGGTGATATCCGTGGAGCGGGCGGCGTAGACCCCTTCCAGGCTGGGCTTCAAGGGGATGCCCAGGGGATCCGTGGCCACCTTCACCCCATACTTGAGGGTGGTGTAGTCGTAGGTGCCCGCACTGGCGCTAGCATCGGTGAAGCTGTGGTAGCGCACGTAGGGCTGGAGGCTGAGGAAGGCCAGCTTGCCCTGGTAAGAGGCGTAGGCCAAGAGGTCCTCGTAGGGGTAGTTGCCGCTACCGTTGTCAAACCGCTGGTAACCCAGGACCAGGCTCAGCCCGGGGATCAGGGCATCCTGGGCCTTGGCGTCGTGGATGAGCTTGACGCCGAAGCCCGTGGAGTAGCGGGAGTCTTGGATGTTGTAGAAGTAGAAGTTGTAGTTGCCGTAGGCCCCTAGACCGGTGCTGCCCGGCTGCACAACCCCGCCCACGGTCAGCTGGTTGTAGAAGGGGTTCAGGGCGAAGCCGCTGAAGAGCTTGAGGGTGGCCCCCACCCCCCAGGCGACCTGCTCGGTAGCGGGAGCACCGGCGTAGTTCGTGGAGTCATCGTAGTAGCCCCGGACCTCCAGGCCGCCCAGGAGGCCAAGGCTCAGCTTGGCGTCCACGCCGAAGCCCCTGTTGTCGGCGGCGAAGGGCGCGCTGCCGTTCCCGCCCACGCCGAAGTAGAAGTAGTGGTAGTTGGAGGACATCCCGGCCACGCCGTTCTCGTAGGCCGGGTCAATGGCCCGGTAGTTGGCGGAGAGGGAGAGGGGCCCCAGGCTGAGGTCGCCCTTGACGTAGTAGGCCCAGTCGGCGAGGGTGCTGTCAAAGAAGTTCTGCAGGCCGCCCGTGGGCCAGGTCTTGGAGGTGTCAAAGAGCCCGCTGAGCTTGACCGGCCCCAGGGCCAGGCTCGCGTCCACGCCCAGGGCGGAGCGGTTGCCGTAGTTCTCAGCGTAGTTCAGGGCCAGGCTGAAGCCCTCCACCGGCTTGAAGGCGGTGCGGATGCCGAAGTAGCCGCCCTGGAGCACAGCGGGGGCGGGGGGGGTAGCAGCAGCCCCCTCATTATTGGCCACGCCCGCCACCACGGTGACCTCGGGGGAGAGGGGGAACTTGGTGCCGGAGAAGGTGGCCACCATGCCCTGGCGGGTGGTGGCGGGGTAGCTGTCCTTGTCGTTGGCGAAGAGGTAGTCGTTGAAGCTGAAGGAGCTGGTGCTGGAACTGTAGACCACGCTGAAGGCCTGGCCGTCCACGTTCCCCTTGACGCTGGCGTCGGTGAGGTAGGCGTTGGTGGTGTTAATGCTACCGGAGCCGAAGGCGTCCACGGAGAGGGAGGCGCTGGCCTCGGAGACGTTCACCCCGCTCGTGCCGGGCTGGGCCACCTTGACCCCGAAGGTGAGGGTGGCGGAGCCCCCGGTGAAGGTCTGGTCAAAGTCGCCCCGGCGCTGGGCCACCCGGTTGCGGTAAGGCGGACCAGCACCGTAGTCCTGCTGGCCGGAGCCCGAGGAGACCTGGTTCCCGGGGAAGAAGCGGTCAATGTCAAAGTTGATGCCGGTGTTGGTGGCCGTGCCGTAGGTGGCGGAGAGGGAGCCCTTGATGGAGTACTGCACCTTGGAGAGCTCAGCCACCTGGCCTTCCAGCTTGGAGACCTTCTCGGAGAGACCCACCAGGTCGGAGCGCAGGGCGGCGGCGAACTCCTGCACCGCGGCCACGTCCTCCTTGGAGGCGAACTGCTCAAAGTCCACCCCCTGCAGGTCAGCCAGGCCCTTCTCCAGGGCGGTCACCCGGTCCTGGAGGGAGAGGACGTCCTGGTTGAGGAGGACGGCGAGCTCGTTCAGGGCCTGGATGGCCTGGGCGTTGGCCTCCACCTGGGTTTGAAGGGCGGCCAGGTCGCCCTTCACGCCCTCCACGTCCTGGGCCAAAGCATCCAGCTGCTCGGCCAGCTGCTGGGCCTGGGCCAGGGCGGTGTCGGCGGCGATGGAGGCAGCCTCCACCCGGTCGGCCAGGTCCTGGAGGGCGGCCTGGTCCATGCCGGGCTCGGGGGCGGGCTGGGCCTTGAGCTCGGCGATCATGGCCTCGAGGCGGGCGATGTCCTCCTTGGTGGCGGCGCTGTCCTCCAGGGCCGAGACCCGAACGCCCAAGGCAGCAAGCTCGGCGGCGAGCTCCTGCACGGCGTTCTTCAGGGCCTCGAGGTCCTCGGAGGACATGGCCTCCATGGTGGGGGAGGTGCCCTTGGCCTTCAGCTCCTCCTCAATCTGCTGCAGGAGGCGGTAGATGATGAGGGCGGCCTGGTAGCGGGTGAGGTTCTCGTTCCCCCGGTAGGTGCCGTCGGGGAAGCCCACGATGATCCCCTTGGCCGCCAGGGCCTCCACCGCCTCCTTGGCCCAGTGCCCGGCGGGCACGTCGGAGAACTGGGCCAGACCGAAGCCCATGGAGAGCACGGTCAAGAGCCCTGCCAGTAGCGTCACGAGCCTTTTCTTCATATCCCTAAACACCCCCTTCAGGGTCTTTCGGGAAGAGGGTGCGGGCGAGTTTCCGCGTTTCCTCTCCCACCCAGCTTCCCGGGATGCAAGGAAAGCGCCAGGGGCCTTAAAGGCCGGTTTTCCCTTGCATCCGGGGCTATCATAAAAGCCTCATGCCCTAAGTGTCAAGCCCCTGGCCTTTAGGTTTGCTATACTCCGGCGGGGGGTGAGAGGGTAGGGATGAACAATCGGTCCAGGAAGGCGGGAAGCGCAGGGGGCCTTTTGGCCTGACGAGGTGGCGGACCCCAATCGGGGATAACCGGGAAACCGGGAAAGGTCGAGGAATCCGCGGATGCCGCCCGGGGTGTGCCCGCCCCGCCCGCCTGAGCAAAGCCCCAAGGGAAAGCCCTAAAGGGACAACCGAGGGGCAGGGCGTCAAAAGCGTTGGCCCGATAGGGTAGCGGCGGGCCCCGTTCTGGGCCCGCTTAAGGGAGAAGGTCATGTGCGGAATCGTGGGCTACGTGGGCTTTCGGAACGCCACGGATGTGCTTCTTGACGGCCTTCGGCGCTTGGAGTACCGGGGGTACGACTCCGCGGGGGTGGCGGTGCGCACCCCTTCGGGGCTTAAGGTGGTGAAGCGCTCGGGGAAGCTTTCCGCCCTGGAAAGCGCCCTAAAGGAAGAGCGCCTGGAAGGCCCTCTGGGCATCGGCCACACCCGCTGGGCCACCCACGGGGCCCCCACGGACCCCAACGCCCATCCCCACACCACAGAGGACGGGAAGATCGCCGTGATCCACAACGGCATCATTGAAAACTACCTGGAGCTCAAGGAGGCCCTCCTTGCCCGGGGACACCGCTTCCGCTCGGAGACGGACAGCGAGGTCCTGGCCCACCTGGTGGAGGAGAAGTACCAAGGGGACCTCTTCGCCGCCCTGCGGGAAGCCCTCAAGGAGGTGCGGGGGGCCTACGCCGTGGTGGTGGCCCACGAGGACCACGAGGAGATCGTGGCCGCCCGCACGGTGAGCCCCCTGGTGGTGGGCCTCGGGGAAGGGGAGAACTTCCTGGCCTCCGACGTGCCCGCCCTCCTTCCCTACACCCGAAAGGTCATCTTCCTCCACGACGGGGACCTGGCCCGCATCACCCGGGAGGGGGTGGAGATCACCGACCTCCAGGGAAACCCCCTGAAGCGGGAAGCGGTGGAGGTGGACTGGTCCTTGGAGGCCGCAGAGAAGGGGGGCTTCCCCCACTACATGTTGAAGGAGATCTATGAGCAGCCCTGGGTCCTGGAGAACACCCTGGGGGGAAGGCTTCGGGAGGAAGAAGGGGACGTGGACCTAGGCCTCGCCCTGGACCCCAGGGAGGTGGAGCGCGTCCACATGGTGGCCTGCGGCACCGCCGCCTACGCCGGGCTTTACGGGAAGTACCTCCTGGAGGCCCTGGCCCGCGTCCCCGTGGAGTGGGACGTGGCCAGCGAGTACCGCTACCGCGACCCCGTGGTGGACGGGAAGACCCTGGCCATCGCCATCAGCCAGTCGGGGGAGACGATAGACACCCTGGAGGGGATCCGCGAGGCCAAGGGCAAGGGGGCGAGGACCCTGGGGGTGGTCAACGCCAAGGGCTCCAGCCTCACCCGCGAGGTGGACGAGGTCTTATACATCCACGCAGGGCCAGAGATCGGGGTGGCCTCCACCAAGGCCTACCTGGCCATGCTTGCGGCCATGGCCCTCCTCGCCGTGCGCTTCGGCCGGGCCCGGGGCACCCTCTCCCGGGAGGCGGCCCAGGGGCTCCTCCGCGAGATGCGCAAGCTGCCCCGCCTGGTGGAGGAGGTCCTGGAGCAACGCCCCCTCGTGGCCCACATCGCCGAGAAGTACCACCAGGCCCAGGACTTCCTCTTCCTGGGGCGGCACGTGCAGACCCCCACCGCCTACGAGGGGGCGCTTAAGCTCAAGGAGATCAGCTACATCCACGCCGAGGCCTACCCTGCCGGGGAGATGAAGCACGGGCCCATCGCCCTCATTGACGAGCACCTTCCCGTGGTGGTCCTGGCCACCCAAGGGCCCCTGTACGAGAAGACCCTCTCCAACATCCAAGAGGTGCGGGCCCGGGGGGGCAGGGTGATCGCCGTGGCCACGGAAGGGGACGAGGAGATCAAGAAGCTCGCCCAGGACGTGATTTACGTGCCCGAGGTCCACCCCCTCCTCGCCCCCATCGTGAGCGTGGTACCCCTCCAGCTCCTCGCCTACGAGGTGGCGGTGCTCCTGGGCCGGGACGTGGACCAGCCCAGGAACCTGGCCAAGAGCGTGACCGTGGAATAGTCTAGATTATCTCCACAAACTTCGCCACCACTTCCGGGTCCAGGCTCTTCCCCGCCTGGGCCCGAAGCTCTTCTAAAGCCTCCTCCTTGCTCCAGGCCCGCTTGTAGGGGCGTTCCGAGATAAGGGCATCGTAAACGTCCACCACGGCGAAGATGCGGGCCTCGAGGGGAATGGCCTCCCCCTTCAGGCCAAAGGGGTAACCCGAGCCGTCAAAGCGCTCGTGGTGGTAGAGGACCACGTTCAAAGCGGTCTGGGGCAAAAAGGGTAGGTTTCGCAAGATTTCCAAGCCCACCTCGGGGTGGGTTTTCACCTCCTTCCACTCCCCCGTGGAAAGGGCGGTGGGCTTGCGCAGGATCTCGTCGGGCAAGGCCAGCTTGCCCAGGTCGTGGAAGTAGGCCCCCAGGCGGAGGCCCTCGAGGTCGGAAAACCCCAAAGCCTGGCCCAAGCGCAAGGAGAGCTCCGCCACCCGCTCCGTGTGCCCTTGGGTTTCTAGGTCCCGGTACTCCAGCACCCGGGAAAGGGCCCGCAGGGCCGCCTCGCGGGTGCTCTTGAGGACCCGGAGGTGGAAAAGCCGCTCTAAAGCCTCCTCCAGCCGCTTGGCCACCACCTGCAAAACCGCCTCGTCCTCCCGGCGGTAGGGCACCTTTTCCCCAAACGAGCCCAAGGCCAGCACCCCGTACCGCCGCCCTTCGGGTTTTAGGGGAACCAAGAGGGCTGAACGCAACCCCGCTTCCACATAGGGCCTTAGGGCCCCAGGAAAGGTGGCGTAATCCTCCACGTGAATGGGGCCTTCCCACAGCCGGGGATGGCCCAGGAGCCCCTCGCCGAAGCGGATGGGGTGCTCCTCGTAAAGCCGGGGGAAGCCCGGGGGGTAGCGGCCCGCCATCACCGCCGGCCGCACCCGCCCCCCCTGGAAGAGGTAAAGGGCCCCCCCATGATAAGGGGTTAGCCTTAGCAGGGTTTCCAGGGCCTCTTGCGCCATCCCTAAAGGCTCGCGGGCGCTCTCCAGGGAAAGGGAAAGCTCCAAGAGCGCTCGGGTGCGCTCCGCCTCCTCCTGGGCTTTCTCCAAGGCCTCTATGCGGCCCAAGACCATCCCCGCCGCCTCCGCCAGGGCCTGAAGCCAGAACCGCTCCTCAGGGAGGATCTCCCCCACCCCCCCAGCGGTGTCCATGGAAAGCACCCCCAGCACCCTTCCCGCCAGGTCTCGGAGGGGGACCCCCAGGTAGACCCCGGGTTGTGGGTGGCCCGTGAGGAAAACCACCCTTGAGTCCTTGGAAACGTCCGGGAGGAAAAGGGGCTCACCACTTTCAAATACAATCCAGGAAATCCCCTGCCCCCGGGGTAAGCGAAAGCCCACCCGCTCCCGCGAAAGACCCTCCGCCGCCACCAGCTCCAAGGCGTCCTCCTCTGGACGGTAGAGGAAAAGAAGGACCGAGACCGCCCGGGTTTGGGCCTTGGCCGCCTGCACCACCTGGCGGAAGACCTCCTCCCGCCGGTCTAAAGGTGCGAGGAGACGCCACGCGCGGACCAGGGCCTCCAGGCGTTTTAGCTCCAGTACCCCTGAGGCCATGACGCCCTTTACTCTACCAGGTGAACCGGGGAAGGCAGGGGGACGAGGCTTAACCGAGCCTCAGCCTCAAAGGAGCGGCGCCAGGGAAAGGCGAGGGCCTTAAGGTCTAGCCGGTACCCTTCCCACGCCACGTAGGGCCAAAGGGAGGCTACCCCAAGCGCCTCCTCCCCCAAGGGCTCGGGAAAACGGCCCCGCACCCAAGGCCTCCCCACCTCCCCCCACCAGTAGGCGAAGTAGGCCTCGGCCAAGCGCTGAAGGCGCCCTTCCCGGTCCCTTAGAAAAAGCCCCCCTTGGGCGAGGGCGCTCCCCAGGTTGTTGGCCGGGGTGCCCCAAGCGGCGTAGGCGGCGAGCCGGCCGTAAAGCCCCAGGGCCTGGAGGTAGCCCATGAGTCCCGCATCCCCCCGGTTCACCCGGGAAAGGTCCGCCAAAGCCACGGGGTATTGGGCCATAAGGCGGAGGAGGTCTTGGGTGGCTCCTCTAGGGCTTTTGCCCCCGTAGACGTAAAGGACCAGGTCCGGAATAGCCTCCAGGGCCACCTCCTCCACCCCGGCACTTCGCACAAGCCCCCGTACCGTCTCCTCTAGGGGCAAGGCCTCATACGGGGTGGTGCGCTCCGCTAAGGCCCCTTCCTCGTGGACCACCGCCACCCTAAGCCCCGGGGAAAGGGCCCTAAGGAGGAGGACCTGCCCCGCCTCGTCCGCCCCCGGGCGGCTGGGGTAGGGCAGGGCCCGGGCCTCCTTAGGGGCGGGTGAGCCCCGCAAGGCGTCGTCCCATACCGCTTCTAGGTAAACCCCCTTTATTGCAGCCCACGGGGCAAGGGCGTGGAGCACCTTTAGGTTTCGCTCCCTCCGAGTGGCGTCCCAGCGGGGCACCACGCCGAAGAGGAAGACCTCCCCGCCATACCGCGCCTTCCAGGCCAAAAGGGGCCCAAGCCGGGCCAAGACGTCCTCGGCGGGGAGGTCAAGGTGGCGGCTTTGCAGGAGCCCGCCATAGGCGAGGGCGTCCAGGCTGGCCACCAAGCGCTTCCCCGGGGTGGAAAGAAGCCAGGCCCTAAGGAGGGGGAGGTCCGCCCCCTCCGGGCCTCGGTAAACCTCCCGGGGAGGACAGCGCACCCCCTCCCAGCCGCACGGGGCCCAGTTGGGCGGGCGGTCGTCCAGGGGGAGGTACAAAACCCCCGCCCCCAGGGCCAACCCCCAAAGGAGGGTGAAGAGGAACCCAAGCCTGGCCACGCCTCCTTAAGGCTTGGCGGTTTCCTCGTGGGGTTTGGCTTCTTTTTCCGCCAGGTACTTCTCCGCGGTCATGGCCGCCCGGGTGCCCGCCCCCACGCTGGTGGTGAGCTGGCGGTAGATGGGGTCGGCCACGTCCCCGGCGGCGAAGATCCCCGGCACCGAGGTGTAGACCTCGTCCCGCACGGCCACGTAGCCATCGGGCCTGAGCTCCACCACCCCCTTAAGGAAGCCGGTGTTGGGCTCGTGGCCGATGAAGACGAAGACCCCGTCCGTGGGGTAGACGTACTCCTCTCCCGTCTTCAGGTTCTTGAGCCGCACCCCCGTCACCTGATCCTCGCCCAGGATTTCCGTGACCACGTGGGAGAAAAGGAAGTGCATCTTGGGGTTTTGAAAGGCCCGGGCCTGGGCCAGCTTGTTGGCCCTAAGCTCATCCCGGCGGTGGACCAGGGTTACCTTGCGGGCGAACTTGGTGAGGAAAAGTCCCTCCTCCACGGCGGCGTCCCCGCCGCCCACCACCACCACCTCCTTGTCCCGGTAAAAGAAGCCGTCGCAGGTGGCGCAGGTGGAAACCCCGCGGCCGTAGAACTTGTCCTCACCCGGCACCCCAAGCCGCCTGGGGTTGGCCCCGGTGGCGACGATGATCACCCGGGCGGGGTACGTCCGCTCAAAACCCCGGACCAGGAAGCCCTCCTCCAGAGGCTCTATCCCCAGGACCTCGTCCATGACGATCCTGGCCCCGAACTTCTCCGCCTGCTGCACCATGCGGCTCGCCAGCTCGGGCCCGGAGATGCCCTCGGGGAAGCCCGGGTAGTTTTCCACCTCCTCCGTCTGGGCGATCTGCCCCCCGGGAAGGCCCTTTTCCACGATGATCGTCTTGAGGCCTGCCCGGCCCGCGTAGATGCCGGCGGTGAGGCCCGCCGGCCCCCCGCCCAGGATGACCACGTCGTAGCGCTCCTCCGTCGCCCCGCTCGCCGAGAGTCCTGCCAAGGAAAACTCCATCTTCCCCTCCTTCGCTTCCAGGCTACACCCCCATATACCTAGCGGGGGTATATGGCGAACCCAGTTTGGCGGAGCGTGCGCAAGGTGTCAAGGGATAAAAGGGCAATCCGAGCCGCTTCTGGTGACCCCAGGGGGATTCGAACCCCCGTCTCGGCCTTGAGAGGGCCGTGTCCTAGGCCTCTAGACGATGGGGCCATGCGCGGCTCGGACTGCTTCTGGTGACCCCAGGGGGATTCGAACCCCCGCCGCCGCCTTGAAAGGGCGGTGACCTAACCACTAGTCGATGGGGCCAAACGTTTGGCTGGGGTGCGTGGACTCGAACCACGACCGGCGGATCCAGAGTCCGCTGTCCTGCCGTTAGACGACACCCCAGCGGCGGGCGCCCGATCCCTCGGGCAGACGATATGGTACACTTTAAAGGGCGGATTGGCAAGCCCCTGATGCCTATGGAGGAAAGCCTTTTACAAATCCTGAGCCGCTATATCTCGCCCATGGCGGCGGAAAACCTCTTGCGCCGGGCCCTAGGCCCCAAAGCGCCCGCCACCCCCGGGGAGTGGGCGCGGTTCATAGAAGGGAGCCTTTGGCCCGAGCTTGGCCGCCTCCTTCCTTTTCGCGAGATGCCTCCCGAGCTGAAGGCGTTGGTGCGGGAGCTGAAGCAGCTTTCCCTCCAGGAGGCGGAAGGGGAAAGCGAGGAAGCGGAGGAGGAAGAAGCCCTTCTGGAGGAGGCGGTGGACCTCGAGGACCCCGCCGCCCGGGAGCACCTGGCGAGGCGGCTCGCCCGCCTGGAGGGGGTTTTGGGGGTGGTGGTGGCGGGTGGAAGCGGGAAGGAGGAGCGCTTCGCGGGAGAGCCCATCCCGCTAGAGCTCATCCATCTCCTTTTGGCCCGCCAAGGATACGGGGTTTTCTACGCCCTTCTCCAGGAAAACGTGGTGGCCCTAAAACCCGTAGGCGCTGGGTACGTGGGCCTTCTGGCCCGCAAGGAGACCAACATCGGCCGCCTGCTCCACGCCTTGAGGCGGCTTGTACCCATCACGGAGGTCAGCGGATGAGAGGATGGCTTTCCCTGGTTCTGGCCCTGGTCCTTCCGGCCCTTGCCGCACCCTTGCCCCAGGCATACGACCGCCTGGAGGAAGCCCTGGCCCAGGTGGGCCTCGCCAACCCCACCCAAGCCCTAGCGGCCCTAGACCGGGCGCAAAGCCTGTTGCGCCAGGAGGCGGAAGGCCTTCCCCCCGTGATCCGGGACGCCATCTTGAACAACCTCGAGGGCCTGCGGCAGGCGGTGGTGCAGAGGAGCCGGGCGGACCTGGAAGCCCGCCTTCTCCTCGTTCGCCACCTCTTGGGCAAGGCGCTTTACGATGGGTTTTTCCAGGCGAACCCCTCGGAAAAGCCCGCCTACCTAAGCCGCCTGGCCCGGGCCACGGGCCTCCCCCCGTCCCTCGTCCAAGGGGTCCAGGGCTTAGGGGCCGAGGAAGCCAGGCGCCGCCTCGAGGCCTTTTTCCTCCAGGCCATGAGCGAGGACCTGGGTAAGGCCCTAGGGGCGGCCTCGAGGCCCGAGGCCTACCTGGCCTTGGCCCGGGCCTACGCCCGCTTTTTGGTGGTCCAGGATAGCCCGCAAAGCACCTTGAAGGCCCAGGACTTCATCCAGGCCTTGGCCAAGGTTTCCTCGGGGGAGGCCTTCCGCCCCGAGGTGGAGCGGCTTCGGAACCAAGTGGCCGCCTGGCGCAAGGCCCTCCTGGCCCCGGCCCCCAAAACCCAGGCCAGCCCCGCCCCTGCCCCGGCCTCGAGCCCGGCCCCCGCCACACCCTCCGCCACTCCTGCGCCCTCTCCCACCCAGCTCCGGCTTCCCGAAACCACCCTGCCCCAGGAGATCCGGGAGGAAACCAGCCTCCTCCGCCTGGACCCCCAGGTGGCCACCCAGGTAGGCGAGGCACTCCAGCGCCTGGCCATCCCCAGCCTGGTGAACTGGCTGGATCTGTTGGACGAGGTGCGTAGCAGCCTGGCCCAGGCCCAGCTCTACACCGAGGCCGGCCAGTACCAGCGGGCCCGGGCGCAGCTGGCCTACGCCTACGGGCGCTTCCGCCTCAAGATCTACCCGGTGGTGGGGGCTTACGCCCCGGACCTGGCCGAACGGGTGGACCGGCTTTTTCTCCACATGCAAAACGCCGTGGGTCTGCGCACCGTGGACTTCACCGTGCTTCTCGGCGAAATCCAAGAGGTGGAAGAGCGCCTCCTCGGGGGCACCCTGGGCTTCTGGCACGCCCTCCAGGTAGAGATCCAGCTCTTCTTCCTGGGCATCCCCCGGGCGGTCTTCTTCCTCCTGGCCGCTGCCTTGGCCTTCTTCCCCCTATACCTCATCCGCCTCACCTTCGGTGGGCGCAACGTGTACTGGAACCTCCTGGGCCTCGCCTTCCTCTTCTTGGTGTTGCCCATCGTGGCTGAGGGGCTTTCCTACATGGGGTCCATCCTGGCCGAGTACGGTGGCCTGCCCTCCTTGGGCATCCTGGCCAACCTCTCTATCGCCCAGGCCCTCCTCCCCTACCTGGCCTGGGGGCTTTCCGCCTTCTTGGTGGTGGCCTTTGCCGGGGCGGGGCTGAGGGGTATCGCCGCCCAGTTCGGCCTCCTGAAGGAGCGGGGGGAAGAGGTGGCGGCCACCACCGAGCGCCCCGCCACCACCTTGACCAGCGAAACCATCGTGGAGTGGGACGAGGAGTTTTAGCCGAGCCGGGTGCCCGGGGCCACCCCATAGCCCCGGGCCCAGTCGGCGGCGGGCATGGGGCGCCTGCCTTCCGGCTGGACCTGAAGAAGGCGGATAAGACCCTCCCCGGTGCCCACCAAAACCCCCTCCCGGTCCACGGCCCGGACCACCCCAGGCTCCCCCTCCCCGGGCTCGGGCCGCAGGGCGAGGACCTTGACCCGCTTGCCCCCGTGGAAGAAGTAGCTCCCCGGCCAGGGCTGCACCCCCCGGTGGCGGTTGTAGATGGCCTGGGCGCTTTCCTCAAAGCGGATCCGCCCTTCCTCCTTGGTGAGGAGGGGGGCGTAGGAGGGCTCCCCCTCCTGGGGCACAGGGGTGAGGTGGGGGAGGTTTTGGAGCACCTCTAGGAGGAGCTCCACCCCCTTATCCCGGAGGCGCCTGGCCAGGGCCTCGGCGTCCTCGTCAGGAGCGATTTCCGTGCGCCAAAGGGCGTAAAGGGGCCCGGTGTCCACCCCCTCCTCCGTCTTCATGATGGCCACCCCCGTTTCCTTCTCCCCCCGGATGAGGGCCCAGGGCACGGGGGCGGGCCCCCGGTACTTGGGAAGAAGGGAGGGGTGGAGGTTGAGGAAGCCGTAGGGCGGCACCTCGAGGATCTCCTTGGGCAGGATCTTGCCGTAAGCGGCGGTGACCGCCACCTCGGGGGCCGCCTCTCGGAAAACTTTTAGAAAGGCCTCGTTCCCCTTAAGCCGCTGGGGCTTTAAAAGGGGAAGCCCGTGGGCCTCGGCGTACTGGGCCACGGGGCTCGGCGTCGGCCTCAGGCCCCGCCCCTTGGGCTTGTCCGGCTGGGTCACCACCAAGACCACCTGGTGGTGACGGTTTAAGGCGTCCAGCACGGGCACCGCCCACTCGGGGGTGCCGAAAAAGGCAACCCTCATCGCCCGGAAAGCTCCTTGAGGAGGGCCCTGGCCTCCTTTTGCAGGCGGGCGAGCTCCGCCCGGTTCGCCTCCAAAAAGGCCTCCCGCTTGGGTCCAGGCAGGCGCTCAAAGAAGAGGACCCCGTCCAGGTGGTCCATCTCGTGCTGGAAGACCCGGGCCATGTACCCCTCCAGCTCCAGGGTGCGGGGGGCGCCCTCCTCGTCCTGGTAAGCCACGCGGATGCGCTCCGCCCGGGGCACCTCCTCGGAGTAGAGGCCGGGGAGGGAAAGGCACCCCTCCGTGCCCTCCACCTCTCCCTCCCGGTGGAGAAGGACGGGGTTGGCCACCACGTAGACCCGGCGCACCAGATCGCGAAGGGGCCTTTCTTCCTCGTCGGGCTCGTCGGCGTACTCCACGGCCACGAAAAGGCGCTCGGAAAGCCCGATCTGGGGAGCGGCGAGGCCCACCCCCCGGGCCTCGAGCATGGTTTCCAGCATGTCCTCGGCGAGCTTTTTCACCCGGGCGAAGTCCCGCACGGGCTGGGCCCGCTTGCGCAAGACCGGGTCGCCGTAGAGGCGGATGGGGTAGATCATCCTAGCTATTGTAGCGCAACCCGCACCCTTCCCAAAACCTGGCCCACCGCCTGGACCCCAGGGGGGAGGTTGAGGAGGAGGGGCCCTTCCACCACCCCGGGGCGGAAGCCCCCTTGGGGCCTCGCCTCCACCTCCTTTAGGCCCTCCAGGGCCTCCTTGGGCCCCACCACCTGGACGGCCTTGGGGGCGTAGTCCTCCACCCTAAGCCCCTCCGGCGGGCGGAGAACGAGGGGCACCTCCTTGCGGAAAAGGGGCGCCTCCCGGGCCACCAGGCGCACCTTCTCGGGCGTGAGCTCCACCCCGGGCAAGGGCCCTTCCGGGCCGAAGGCGGTGAGGGCCACCTCCTCCCCCCCAAGGTCCAACCCCAAGGCCGCCACCGCCTGCTCCACCTGGCTCCGCGGGCCCCTGGCCTCCACGAAGGCGGGGTCCGTGGCCACCCAGGCCCCCTGGGAAAGGACCTCCACGGGAAGGGTGCGGCGCAAGACCGCCTCCACCCGCCCCTCCACCCGGGCCGGGCGCACCTCCAGGACCTCCACCCCCTGGGGCACCGCCACCCGCACCTCCCGGGCGAAGGTCCCCTCCACCTCGGAGAGGTCCAGGTAGGCGGAAACGGGGGGCGTGCCCTCCACCAAGGGGGCGGGCCCCCTAAGGCGCAGGAGGACCTCCTTGGGCACGCCCTCCGCCACCTTCTCCCCTTCCAAGCCCAAAACCCGCAAGGGCACGCTCACCGCCCGCTCCACCACCGGGGCCCTTTCCCTTAAGGAGTACCAGAGGGCAAAGGCCACGAGCAGCGCCAGGAGAAAGCCACCCCACTCACGCACGGATGACCTCCTTAAGCCGCTCCCGCAGGGCCTCGAGGGCCAAAGGGGGCGAAAGCCTCCCCCCCTCGGCCAGCCGGATGGCCCCCGTCTCCTCGCTCACCACCAGGACCAAGGCGTCGGAAACCTCGGAAAGCCCCAAGGCGGCCCGGTGCCGGGTGCCCAGGCCAAGCCGGGCCTCGGAAAGGGGGAAGACGCACCCCGCGGCGAAGACCCG
Source organism: Thermus thalpophilus (assembly GCF_022760915.1). NCBI lineage: Bacteria > Thermotogati > Deinococcota > Deinococci > Thermales > Thermaceae > Thermus > Thermus thalpophilus. Next base: position 123,948 of record NZ_JAKTNS010000001.1, read on the forward strand.
GTCCCCCCGGAGGATGGCCCCCCCGTCGTGCAGGGGGGTGCCGGGGTAGAAGAGGGTTTCCAGAAGCCTAGCGCTAAGCCGCGCCTCCAGCACCTCCCCCGTGGCGGCGTACTCCCCCAAGGGGGTGCGCCGCTCTAGGGCGATCAGGGCCCCGTAGCGCCGCTCGGAAAGGCGGGAAAGGCCGAGGAGAAGCTCCTCCAAGGCCAAGGAGGGGGCCCGGGGGCCTTGCGCCCGGCCGAGCCGCTCCAAAAGCCCCCTCAGCTCCGGTTGGAAGACCACGATGAGGGCGAAGGCCCCCAAGGTGGCGGCGTTGCCCAAAAGCCAGGACAGGGTGGAAAGCCCAAGGAGGCTGGCCACGAACCAGACCAGGAGGTAGACCAGGACCCCCCGCACCAGGTTTAGGGCCCGGGTTCCGGCGATGAGCCGCCAGAGGTAGTAGAAGAGAACGGCCACCAGGAGGATGTCCAGGAGGTCGCGCCAGGTGAAGGGCATGGCTAGCGGATGGGCGTCCCCGGGCCCTCCCAGGGAAGGCCAAAGAGCCTCGCCCAGGTGGCCCCGAGGTCGGCGAAGGTGTCCCGGGTGCCCAGGTCCCCCTCCACCCCCGGCCCCACCCAAAGGAGCATCCCGTACTCCCGGGTGTGGTCGGTGCCGAAGAAGGTGGGGTCGTTCCCGTGGTCGGAAACCAGGAAGAGGTGGTCCTCCGGGCCCAAGGCCGCCAGGAGCTGGGGAAGGAAGTCATCCACCTGGACCAAGGCTTCGCCGTAACCCAAAGGGTTGCGGCGGTGGCCGTACTTGCTGTCAAAGTCCACCAGGTTGACGAAGAGGAGCCCGGAAAAGGGCTCCCGCAGGAGGGCAAGGGTCTTCTGCAGGCCGTCGGCGTTGTCCTTGGTCTTCACCTCCCGGGTGAAGCCCCGGTGGGCGTAGATGTCCGGGATCTTCCCCACCCCCACCACCTCGAGGCCCCCCTCCTTCAGCACGTCCAGCACGTTTCTAGGGGGCTCCAGGGCGAAGTCCTTGCGGTGCTCCTCCAGGCGGTAAAAGTTCCCCGGGCTTCCGGCGAAGGGCCGGGCGATGACCCGGGCCACCTGGTACTCGCCCACGAGCATCTCCCGGGCCACCTGGCAGAAGCGGTAAAGCTCCTCCAGGGGAACCACCTCCACGTGGGCCGCCACCTGGAAGACGGAGTCCGCCGAGGTGTAGACGATGGGGTAGCCCGTCTTCAGGTGAGCCTCGCCGTAGTGGCGGATGGCCTCGGTGCCGGAGTAGGGCTTGTTCAAAAGCCAGCCCCGGACCCCAATCCGCTCCGCCCAAGCCCGCAGGAACTCCTCGGGGAAGCCCTCGGGGAAGGTGCGGAAGGGTTTTTCCAGGTGGACGCCCACGAACTCCCAGTGCCCCGTGGTGGTGTCCTTGCCCGGGTTCACCTCCCGCATGCGGCCAAACCCTCCCTTGGGGGAGGAAGGCCGCTCCAGGGTGTGCACCCCCGGCACCAAGCCCAGGCCCAGGGCGGCAAGGTTGGGAAGGGCAATTCCCGCCTTCAAGACCGTGTGGTCCAGGGTGTCCGCCCCCTCGTCGCCGAAGCTCGGGGCGTCCGGCAGGTAGCCTAACCCCACGGAATCCAGGACGATGGCCGTGACCTTCATCAGGAACGAAGCCCCTCTTCGTCCTCCTCCTCCGCCAGGGCCATGAGCTCCTCCGGGGTCATCTCGGAGAGGGCCCGCACCGCCTGGAACTCTTCCAGTAGGCCCTGGATCTCCTCCATGGCCTCCTTGAGGGAAAGCTCCCCGTCCTTGTACTCGTCCACCACCTCTTCTATGGCCTCGAGGATCCCCACCGCCGCGCTCGCCTGGGAAAGGGCCTGGGCCAGCTCGGAAAGCCTTTCCGCTAGGTCCATGCCCCCATGCTACCCCAAAAGCTCCGCAAGCCGGGACAGGGCCCGCCCGTACTTCTTGGCGAAGGGCCCGTGGCGGTAGCCCTCCGGGAAGATCTCCTTGAGGGGCGCCCCGGAGGCCCGCAGGGCGAGACCCAAGTTATAGAGTTGGTCCACGAAGTGCACGAAGCGGAGGGCGTCGTTCTGGTCGGGGATGGGGGCGAGGCCCTGGAGGTACACCACCTCCAAACCCTCAAAGAGGTAGCGGTAGCGGATGGGGTGCAGGGCGCGCAGGTGGGCGAGGAGCTCGGGGAAGGCGTCCAGGCTTTTGGGCCTCGGGTCTTCCCGGTGGAGGGCGAGGAGGGCCCCATCGGAAAGGGGCTCGGGCAGGCGCTCGGGGTCGCGGTGGCGGAAGTCTTCCCCCTCTATGCGCTCCACGGCGAAGCGCTTGGCCAGGCTTTGGATCTGGTGCCGGAACTGCTCGGCGTTGAAGCGGCCCTCCCCCAGGGCCCCCGGGGGGGTGTTGGAGGTGGTGGCCACCCTGAGGCCCCGGTCCATGGTGAGGGCCAGGAAGTGGGTGGCCATCTGGGCGTTCCCGGGGTCGTCCAGCTCAAACTCGTCCAGGAAGAGGTAGCGAAGGGCGGCGAACCGCCTCGCCCCCTCCCTCAAGCCCAGGAGGCCCAGGGTGTAGGTGAGCTCCTCAAAGGTGAGGAAGGCCTTGGGCGGGGGGGCCTCGAGGTAGGCCGCCACCAGGAGGTGGGTCTTCCCCACCCCAAACCCCCCGTCCAGATAAATCCCCTGGGGCCCCGGCATCCGGGGCCGCAAAAGGCCCCTGGGCCGGTCATGCACCCATCTTCGTAGCCTTTCCTTGGCCAGGGCCTGGGAGGGGTAGCGGGGGTCGGGGCGGTAGGCGGCGAAGGTGGCCTGCTGGAAGCGGGGCGGGGGGACAAAGCTCGCCAAGAGCCTTTCCAGCTCCACCTCGGGGTGGCGATCCACCAGGCGCATATAGGCATTCTACGGGGGGTGGTCCCAGGGCGTTCCCTCTGCTACCCTAGAGGGGTATGGTGCGGCTTTACGGCGTCCCGGGGTGCGGCCCCTGCGAGATCGTGAAGATGTTCCTGGCACAAAAGGGCGTGCCCTTCACCTTCGTGAACGCCCGGGAGGACCAGGAGGCGGCGAAAAAGGTGGCGGAGCTCGCCGGAAGCCCCACCGCCGGGGTGGTCCTGGAGTGGGACGGCAAGACCGAGGTCATCCGCGGGGTATCCCCCGCCGCCCTGAACGCCTGGTACGCCCGCTACCGGGAAGGGAAGGCCTCCTGAAGCGCCCTCAGGTGATGGGCCTCGTGGTAGGCGGCGGCCCGCACCCAGCCCAAGGCGTTGAGCTCCCCGAAGAAGGGGTGGGGGAAGGTGGCGGGGTGGGTGGGGTCGGCCTTCTGGGCCTCCTCCAGGAGAAAGGCCCGGGCCCTCGCCAAAAGGCCAAGCACCTCTTCCCGGGAAAGCCCCCCTTTGGGCCTTACCCCCTCGGGGGCCTGGGGCTTGCCGTCCTTGTACTCCCCGGGCTTCACGGGTACGGGCGGAAGCTCCTCCCCCGCCGCCAGGCGCCTCAGCCGCCTTAGAACCCGGGCGGTGGACTCCTCCACGAGGGCGATGTGCTCCGCCACCATCAAGGGCGTCCAGGCCCCTTCCCGCAAGGGGCGGGTAAGCCAGGCGGGCTCCGCCCCTTGCAAAAGGGCAAGGAGCGCTTTTCGGCTTTCCCCAAGCCGGGCAAGGGCTTCCTCCCAAGTGCCGTAGGCTTCCAGCGCCATACCCCAGGATACCAGCCCCTACACAGGGCAAGGGTACAATGGAGCCATGCGAACCGTAACCCTCAGCGAGGCAGAGGGACGCCTCCTGGAGCTAATCCGGCGAGTCCGGGCCGGGGAGGAGGTCCTCATCCTGGAAGGGGGCGTCCCCATTGCCCGCCTTGTGCCTCCCGAGCAGGAAAACCCCGCCCTCCTTCGCTTAGAACGCCGGGGCCTCGTCCGCTTGGGGACAGGGCGACCCCAGCTGGAAGACCTCTCCCTCCCTACATCCGAAGCAAGCGTGCTCCAGGCCCTTTTGGAGGAGCGGGAGGAAGCGTGAGGTTTTGGGATACCTCGGCCATCGTTCCCCTCCTCGTTCAGGAAACCTCTTCTACCTGGGCACAAAAGCTTTTGGCGGAAGACAGGGAAATGCTCGTCTTTTGGCTTGCGGAGATAGAGGCTCTTTCCGCCCTAAACCGCCGGCGACGAGAAGGCGCATTGGACGAGGCTGGTTTTGCCCTGGCCCAAAAACGCCTTCAGCGGCTAAAAGACGCTTGGCACGAAGTGAAACCCACGGAGAGGATACGCAAAGAAGCTATTCGCCTTCTTCAGACCCACCCCCTAAGAACCCTGGATGCTTTGCAACTAGCAGCCCTTTGCGTGGTGGCGAAAAACCTACCCACCCCCTTGCCTCTTGTAGCCTTGGATGTGCGCCTGGCCCAAGCGGCCGCTCAAGAGGGTTTTCCCGTACTCCAAAGGGTATAATCCCCCCATGCTCACCCTGGACCTTTCCGGCAAGAAGGCCCTGGTCATGGGGGTCACCAACCAGCGGAGCCTGGGCTACGCCATCGCCGAGAAGCTCAAGCAAGCAGGGGCCGAGGTGGCCTTAAGCTACCAAGGGGAAAGGATCCGTCCCGAGGCGGAAAAGCTCGCCGAGGCCCTGGGGGGCGCCCTCCTCTTCCAGGCGGACGTGACCCAAGACGCCGAGCTAGACGCCCTCTTCGCCGGCCTGAAGGAGGCCTGGGGAAGCCTGGACTACCTGGTCCACGCCATCGCCTTCGCCCCCCGGGAGGCCATGGAGGGGCGGTACCTGGACACGAAACGCCAGGACTGGCTTCTGGCCCTCGAGGTCTCCGCCTACTCCCTGGTGGCCGTGGCCCAGCGGGCAGAACCCCTCCTAAAGGAAGGGGGAAGCCTCGTCACCCTCACCTACTACGCCAGCGAGAAGGTGGTGCCCAAGTACAACGTGATGGCCATCGCCAAGGCGGCCCTCGAGGCCAGCGTCCGCTATCTGGCCTACGAGCTTGGCCCCAGGGGGGTGCGGGTGAACGCCATCTCCGCCGGGCCCGTGCGCACCGTGGCCGCAAGGAGCATCCCGGGCTTCGTGAAGATGTACGACCGGGTAGCCCAGGTGGCCCCCCTAAAGCGCAACATCACCCAGGAGGAGGTGGGGAACCTGGGGCTTTTCCTCCTCTCGCCCCTGGCCAGCGGCATCACCGGGGAAGTGGTCTACGTGGACGCCGGGTACCACATCATGGGGATGGAGCTGGAGTAAACAGGCCTTAACCCCTTCCCGCTATATTGTTCCCCTTAAGGGTCTAAGAGGGTGCCCCGGGCAGGGGGTTTACCGGGGTGGGGGGGTTTGCCGGGGCCCCCAGCAGGAAAACCCCCCCACCTAAGGTGGGGGGGCAAAAGCTTCCGCTGGAAGCGCCCAATTCACTACGGTGCTGTCGTCACATTCACGGACGTCGCACTAGACAGATTGGTCACGTCGATGTTCCCTGCGTTATCGTAGGCCACGGGCACAGCGGCCGCGTAGACATCCCAGCTGCCAAACATGTTGAACTGCAGGGTGAAGTTGAAGTTGCTGGCGCTGGTGGTGAAGTCCTTGTAGCTGGCTATCACGACGGTTCCGTCCGGGTTAAAGGGTGCCGGTGCAGCCGCATTCGTAATGTCCACCACGGGTGCAGGGGCCACGACCTGGACCTCATTAGCGCCCGCGCCAGCCCTATAGGCGTACAGAATGGCCTTCAGGAGCGGCTTGGGATGGCTGACGGTCACGGTGGGGTTCGCTTGCAAAGGAACGGCGCCGTGAATGTTATTGCCCAGTCCGTTGAACTGGACGATGGGCTTCTGGGTCAACCAGTAGAAGTTTACCGTAAGCGGGTCGCTCACGTTCCGTGCCTTGTCCACCAGCCTAACGGTAACCGTGTAGTCCCCGTCGCCTCCGGTGGGGGTGATTGTCGGGTACGCAGTGGTGCAGCTAGGAGGCGTGCTCGCGGCCGTAGAAGGCATATCCAGGTCGTAAGTAACAGGGCCCAGGTTTACCGCGAAGAAGGTGTTCGGCGCATTCAGCTTATACGTGCACCCGCCCGTGGTCACCTCCACCCACCAGCCGCTGGTGCCGAAACTGGAGGCACTGGGAGCCGCCCCATTAGGAGCTCCACCCACCACCCCAGACGCTACGGTGCCGGGGTCTCGCGCCGTAAGGGGGATTCTACTGGACAGACCAAGGGTTCCGTTCAGCACCCTACCATTGGCCCCGAAGGTGGTGGAGAGGGTGGGCTTGGTCTTGTCAAGGTTGAAGGGGCTGCTTGCACCCGGGCTAGCCAGAGTGTTCCCCAAGGCGTCCCGCAGGTTGAGCACCTTGAGATAGTACGCACCCGTCGCCGAACTAGCCTCGGGAACACTGGCCAGGGTGTCACCAGGGTTGAGGGTGGCCACTAGGCTGTTGTCGCTCGCCTTGCGCACCTCGATCCCCTGGTAGGTAACCCCGCCCACACCATTCTCGGTGGCAGATACCGAAATGGGGCTATTCCCGTTCAGCCAGCCGTCTGTGCCTGTTGCCGGATCGATGACGTTATCGAGGGTGTCGGACTTCACGCCATTGAGGTTGACACGGTACACGGGGCTTCCCGGCGCTTTGAAGTCCAGGGCGAAGTAGGCCGTACCCGCATAGGAATCCAAAGTACCATCGCTGTAGCGAATACCAGCTATTATCTGTTTTCCACCCTCCAAGCTGGTATTGGAGCTACGGGCTATGGTTAAGGTGGCCTGGCCGCTGGAAAGAGGCACCTCGACCCCCGTACCAATCTCCGCCACAGAGGTAGTGGTTAAAGAAATGGTGGTACCCGGGATTGACCCAGTCCAGTTGTTTTGCGTAAACCTGACCGCTGTCGCCGTCTTGCCCGAGTAGATCACGGGCACGGCCCTCAGGGTCAGGTCCTGCCCCCCGTACCAGGTGTAGCCGGTGGCGTCCTGGGCATTGTTCCCCGACATGGTCAGGAGCACCGTATCGGAGTTGTCGAGAATGACGGTAACGCTCAGGCTCTTCGTCTCCACCGGGTTGGTCACCTCCGCCCTAACGGTGTGGGACCCGTTGGTGAAGAGGGGGGTGGGGTCGCTGGGGGTGCAGCCGGTGCTGTCTTCCCTACCCAGATAGGCCAGATCGCAAGCCGCCGTGTTCACCTTGAACTCATAGCTAAGCGCCTGCGGCCGGATGCCCTGGGGAGCAATGGTGTACTGGCCCACCAGCTTGTCGTCAACGTAGAGCTTCACCTCCCGGGGCTGGGAGTCCTCGTTCACCGAAACGCCCACCGTAACAACACCCGAAACGACCTGGCCATTGGACACGCCGCTAAGGGAGATGTTGATGGGTTTCGGCGGTTCCTGACCCTGCCCGCCCCCTGCCTGTTGCCCACATCCGGCAAAGAGCAGGGCAGTCCCTCCCAAGAGGGCGTAACCTAGTAAAGCCCTAAGCCTGTTTCCTTTCATAGCCTTGCACCTCCCATGTCCTTTCTGCACTTCCCAAAAGGTTTCCGCTGTTTCCCCTTTGGGCCCGGCGCCAGACGGGCGTTTCCCTTTGTTGCTTTCGAGAAACTCCGACGCCTGGCATCCGAGGCTAATCTTACGCACAACCACCTCTCATGTCAAGCCAATGCGCTTTTCCTTAAGCCTCCCTTAAGCTTTTGTCAGAAGCCTTCCCTCGCCGGTCCCTGGACTTCTCCCTTAAAGGTCCCTCTCCTTTCCCACCTCCCCACGGCAGAGATTAGCCCCTAGGGGCTTAACGCAGGGTGAACGGGGGCTTAACGCCGGGGTCTTTGCAGCCCGCACCCCCTTCCCCCTGCCTGGCCCTCCCGTACCATAAGGGGGATGAGGCGACCTACCCCTACGGTCCGGGTGGGGCGCGTTCCCCTAGGGGGCGCCCACCCCGTGGCCGTGCAGTCCATGACCAACACCCCCACCCAGGATGTGGAGGCCACCACGGCGCAGATCCTGGCCCTCTACCGGGCGGGAAGCGAGATCGTTCGCCTCACGGTGAACGACGAGGCCGCCGCCCGGGCGGTGCCCGAGATCAAGGAAAGGCTCCTGGGTGAAGGGATAGACGTGCCCTTGGTGGGGGACTTCCACTTTAACGGCCACCTCCTCCTTAGGAAGTACCCCAAGATGGCCCAGGCCCTGGACAAGTTCCGCATCAACCCGGGCACCTTGGGCCGGGGGCGGCATAAGGACGAGAACTTCGCCGAGATGGTAAGGATCGCCCTGGACCTGGGCAAGCCCGTGCGCATCGGGGCCAACTGGGGCAGCCTGGACCCCGCCCTCCTCACCGAGCTCATGGACCAAAACGCCAAGCGCCCCGAGCCCAAAAGCGCCCACGAGGTGGTCCTCGAGGCCCTGGTGGAAAGCGCCGTCCGCTCCTACGAGGCGGCCCGGGAGCTGGGCCTGGGGGAGGACAAGATCGTCCTTTCCGCCAAGGTGTCCAAGGCCCCCGACCTGGTCTGGGTCTACCGGGAGCTGGCCCGGCGCACCCCAGCCCCCCTCCACCTGGGCCTCACCGAGGCGGGGATGGGGGTGAAGGGGATCGTAGCCTCCGCCGCCGCCTTGGCCCCCCTGCTTTTGGAGGGGATTGGGGACACCATCCGCGTCTCCCTCACCCCAAGCCCCACGGAGCCCCGCACCAAGGAGGTGGAGGTGGCCCAGGAGATCCTCCAGGCCCTGGGCCTCCGCACCTTCGCCCCCGAGGTGGCGAGCTGCCCCGGGTGCGGCCGCACCACCAGCACCTTTTTCCAGGAGCTGGCGGAGGAGGTTTCCCGCCACCTCAAGGAAAAACTCCCCGAGTGGCGCCGGCGCTACCCCGGGGTGGAGGGGCTCAAGGTGGCGGTGATGGGGTGCGTGGTGAACGGCCCCGGGGAGAGCAAGCACGCCCATATCGGCATCTCCCTCCCCGGGGCAGGCGAGGAGCCCAAAGCCCCCGTCTACGCCGACGGCAAGCTCCTCACCATCCTCAAGGGGGAGAACCTGGCGGAGGAGTTCCTGAAACTCCTGGAGGCCTACGTGGAGGAGCGCTTCGCCCCCCAGGCCGGATGAAGCCCTTCGCCTTCCACATAGAAGCCCGAAGCGGCCGGGCCCGGGTGGGCCGCTTCCACACCCCCCACGGGGCGGTGGAAACGCCCCTTTTCATGCCCGTGGGCACCCAGGGTTCAGTGAAGGGCCTCCTGCCCAAAGACCTTAAGGAAATCGGAAGCCAGATCCTCCTGGCCAACACCTACCACCTCCTCCTGCGCCCGGGGCCGGAGCGGGTGAGGGCCTTAGGGGGGCTTCACGGCTTCGCCGGGTGGCGGGGGCCCTGGCTCACGGACTCCGGGGGCTTCCAGGTGATGAGCCTGGGGCACCTAAGGCGCATAGACGAGGAAGGGGTGGTTTTCCAAAACCACCTGGACGGGAGCCTCCTCCGGCTCACCCCGGAAAGGAGCATCGCCGTGCAGGAGGCCCTGGGAGCGGACATCGCCATGGCCTTTGACGAGTGCCCCCCCTACCCCGCAAGCCGGGCCTACCTTAAGGAGTCCCTGGAGCGCACCCTGCGCTGGCTGGAGCGCTCCCTCAAGGCCAAGACCCGCCAGGACCAAGCCCTTTTCGGCATCGCCCAGGGGGGGACGGACCCCGAGCTCAGGCGGCTTTCCACGGAGGAAACCCTCCGCTTTGACCTTCCCGGCTACGCCATCGGGGGGCTGGCGGTGGGAGAGCCCAAGGAGGCCATGTTCCGCATGGTGGAGCTCTCCACCCGCCTTCTCCCCGAGGGCCGCCCCCGCTACCTCATGGGGGTGGGCCACCCCGAGGACCTGGTGGCGGCCATGGGGCTTGGGGTGGACCTCTTTGACTGCGTCTACCCCACGCGCACGGGCCGCTTCGGGAGCGCCCTGGTGCCCGAGGGCCGCCTCAACCTGAAAAACGCCCGCTTCCTGGAGGAAAAGGGGCCCTTGGAGGAAGGGTGCGACTGCTACGCCTGCCAGACCTTCAGCCGGGGCTACATCGCCCACCTGGTGCGCTCCGGGGAGATGCTTGGGGGAATTCTCCTTTCCCTGCACAACCTGCGCCACCTCCACCGCCTCACCGAGGGGGCGCGGGAGGCCATCCGGCAAGGGGCCTACGGGGCCTTCGCCCGCGCCTTCGCCGAGCGGCGCTTCGGCCGGGAGGTGCCCCTTTGGTTCCGGGAGGCCCTGGCGGCGGGGGGGCATTGGTAGCCCGGCGGGAGGGCCGCGCTGAAGGCCATGGCGCCTCCGGCCTAAAGGGGCCCCCCCAAGGGCGGCACCCCTAGCCTTCCCGGTAAAAGCGGCTTTTCTTGTAGTAGTCCTCCAGGAGGACCTTGAAGAAGGCGGCGGCGGGCACCCCCAAAAGGGCACCCCAGAGGCCAAAGAGGCTCGCCCCGGTGAGGATGGCGGCGATGGCCGTCACCGGGTGGAGCCTCGTGGCCCGGCCCACGATGAGGGGGCCGAAGAGGTTGCCCTCCAGCTGGTTGGCGAGCCAGAGGACCAGGAGGGCGAGGAGGACCTTGAGCCAGCCCCCGGTGGCGGCGAGGAGCAAGGCGGGCACCCCGGAGACGATCACCCCCACGAAGGGGATGAGGTTGAAGACCCCGGCTAGAAAACCCAGGCTCGCCGCCAAAGGCACCCCCACAAGCCATAGCCCCATCCCCACCATGAGGCCCACCAAGAAGGCCACGAGGAGCTGCCCCCGCACGTAGCCCCCCACGCTCCGGTCCAGCTTGGCGGCGAGCTCCGCCACCAGGGGCTGGTAGGGCTCGGGGAAGGCCAGGAGGGCGGCTCGGCCCAGGCGGGGCAGGTCGTAGAGGAAGTAGAGGGAGAGGGCAAGGGCGGTGAGGAGCTGGAAGACCCCGCCCAGAAGCCCGGTGAAAAAGCCCAGGAGGTTGCCTCCTTGGGCGAGGAGGCCCTGGAGCCAGCGGACCAGGGTTTCCAAAAACCCTTGCAAAAGCCCCTGGAGGTTGCGGCTGGCCTCGGCCAGGATCGGGTTTAGCGCCTCGGGCACGGGCACGGACCGGACCCTATCGGGCAGGGAGAGGAGCCAGGTGAAAAGGGGCTCCAGGAGCCTGGGGAGTTCCTGGGCGAGGCGGGAAAGCTCCAAGACCGTCTGGGCGGCGAGGAAGGAGGCGAAGCCCAAGAAAAGACCCAAAAGGAGGTAGACCAGGGCCACCCCCGCCGCCCGGGGAAGCCTAAGCCCCTCAAAAAAGCGCACCAAGGGGTGGGCCAGGTAGGCGAAGGCGAAGGCGAAGAGGAGGACGGAAAGGGCGGGCCAGGCCCGGGCCAGGAGGCGGTAGAGGAGGTAGAGGAGGAGGAGGTAGACCAGGACCCGCACGTAGGGGTTTTCCCACACCTTGGCGAAGGCCTCGCGCATGGGGCTATTCTAGGCCGAAAAAGGCCTTGGCCTGGCGCAAAAGCGCCTCTCCCGCAAGGCCCTGGAAGAGGAAGCGCCCCCGGTCAGGCTCGCCTTCCCAGACCTCAAAGAGGAGCCTGGGGGCCCCGCCCTGTAGGCCGGTGTTCCCCACGTGGCCCAAGGGGTCGCCCCGGTGGAGGCGGCTCCCCACCTTTAGCCCCGGGTACGGGGCCTGCAGGTGGCCGTAGACGGAAGTGCGGCCATCGGGGTGGCGGAGCCAGACCTCGAGGCCCCGCAAAACGTCCATCTCCTCGGGCCCCGCCCCCTCCTTTACCCGCTCCAGGAGGGCGCGGAAGGCTTCGGGGGAAGGCTCTTGGTAGTTCAGGTCCACCTTCACCACCTCGCCGCTCGCCGCCGCCACCACCCCCATGCCCCGCACCACGGGCACGCAGGCGTCCCCCGCCTGGAAGACGAAGCCGGCGTTCACCCCCTTGCGGTAAGGGCGGGGGGCGCCCGGGAGGTTTTCCGGGCGCCGGGGCAGGCAGGCCCCGGGCAGGGGCAGGCGGTAGCCCTCGGGGGCCCAGAGGGCTTGGGCCTTGTAAAGGGCCACCTCCTGGCGAAGGGCCGCAAGCTGCCGCCCACGGGAGAAAAGCCCCAGGGTCACCACCAGGGCGTAGAGGGAAAGGAAAAGAAGAAGGTAGTGCCCCGGCTTCCACGCCACAGGGACATGCTACAGGAAAAGGGCCCCCCACGGGGGGCCCTGGGGAGGCAGGAAGGCTAAAGGAGCTGAAGGAGCCGCTCTTTGATCTCCTTGGCGGAAAGGCCCTCCAGCTTTAGGCCCTTCGCCCGTTCCAAAAGCTCGTAGACCTTGGGGATGTGGCTCGTGGCCACGCGGAAGGTGATCTCCTGGCCCGCCACCTTCACCCGCACCTTCTGGAGGTTGGGGTACTGGCGCCGCTTGGAGATGCCCGTGGTCTTCTTACCCACGCCCCCTTCCCGCTTGGCCTTACCCCGCCGCTGGATGCTGTTGGCCACGATGGGCCGCTTTCCGCTGATCTCACACACCTTAGCCATGGCACCCTCCCGTGCCCGAAGGCAAACCCTATGGAGTATAGCACAAAGGGCGGAGTCCGGTAGACTCTGGGGGATGCCCACGGTGCTCGTGCCCTTACTCCTGACCTTTGACCAGATCCTAAAGCTATGGGCCCTGGAAACCCTCTCCCCCGTGCCGAAGCCCCTTTTGGGCGACCTCCTCTACCTCACCCTGGTGAAAAACACCGGGGCGGGCTTTGGCCTTTTGCAGGGAAAGGCCTCCCTCCTGGGGTGGCTGAGCCTTTTGGTGGGGGCGGCCCTCCTTTACCTCTTAGCCCAAAGGCGCTACGCTCCCCTCTTCACCCTGGCCCTTTCCCTCATCGCCGCGGGGGCCCTGGGGAACGGGATAGACCGCCTGGGCCGGGGGTGGGTGGTGGACTACCTGGACCTCGGCACCTCCATCCCCCTCCTCGCCAACTTTCCCGTCTTCAACCTGGCGGATGTTTATGTGACCCTGGGGGCCCTTCTCCTCCTCTTCGCCCCCAGGCGGCGGAAAAGGGCGTTCTAAACCTTTTGCAGCACCTGGGCGAAGCGCTCCAGGGCCTTCCTCAGGTTTTCCTCGCTGGTAGCGTAGGAAAGCCGCACGTGGCCGAAGGCGGCGAAGTCCGTGCCCGGGACCACGGCCACCCCCGCCTCCAGGAGCTTTTCCGCCGCCTTCACCTCGTCCTCGGCGATGGCCGTCGTGTCCATCAGGATGTAGAAGGCCCCTTGCGGGCGCACCGCCTTCAGGCCGACCCGGGCTAAACCCTCCAGGAGGAGGTCCCGCCGCCTGCGGTACGCCTCGCGGGCCGTTTCCACGAAGGCGCGGGAGGCTTCCTGGTTGGTGAGGGCCTCGAGGGCCGCCCACTGGGCGATGGTGTCGGGGCTGGTGGTGGACTGGCTGGACACGTCCGCCATGGCCTTGATGACCTCCTTGGGCCCGCAGGCGTAGCCGATGCGCCAGCCCGTCATGGCGAAGGCCTTGGCCGCCCCGTTCACGGTGATGGTGTGCTCCGGGGCCACCCTACCTGGGGAGAAATGGGTCCCCTCGTAGATGAGGTGCTCGTAGATCTCGTCGGAGATGAGGTAGAAATCGTGGGCCTGGGCGAGCTCCGCCAGGGCCCTTAAGACCTCCTCCGGGTAGACGGCCCCCGTGGGGTTGTTGGGGGAGTTCACCACCAGGGCCTTGGTGCGGGGGGTGATGGCCCGCTTCACCCGCTTTGGGTCCGGCACGAAGCCCTCCTCGGGGCGGGTTTCCACCTCCACCGGCACCCCCCCGGCGAAGCGCACCATCTCCGGGTAGCTCACCCAGTAGGGGGCCAGGACGATGACCTCGTCCCCCGGGTCCAGGATGGCCTGGAAAAGGTTGAAAAGGGCCTGCTTCCCCCCCACGGTGACGATGGTTTCCTCGGGGCGCACAATGAGGCCGTTTTCCCGCCGGAACTTCTCCGCCACCGCCTCCCTAAGCTCGGGGATGCCCGCCGGGGGAGCGTACTTGGTCTTGCCCTGGGCCAGGGCCCGCCGCGCCGCCTCCTTCACGTGCTCCGGGGTGTCAAAGTCGGGCTCGCCGGCGGTGAGGGCCACCAGGTCCACCCCTTGGCGCTTGAGCTCCAGGGCGCGGGCGTTCACCGCCACCGTGGCCGAGGGCTTCATGGCCTTGACCCTTTGCGAAAGGCCGCGCATGGCATAAGTATAGAGGATGAGCGGTAGGATTAAGGACGTGGACCCTGCCCTGGCCCTGCTCGCCGAACCTCCCTTGGACCTGGCCACCCCAGCCCGGCTGCGGGAAGCCCTGGAGGAACTCCCCGTGCTCCAGACCTTTGACCTGGTGGAGCTTTCCTGGGCTCCTGGACTGAAGGAAGTGGTAGAAAAGGAGGGGGCCCTCCTTGCCCGGGGAGAATAAGCTTGCGGCCCAGATTGCCCTTTTCGCCCGGGCGGTTTCGCGTCTGGAAAGGGCCCTGGCCGCTTTCGCTACCTTCTAGAACGTCTTCAAGAACCCCTCTAAGAAGCCCCCGCGGGCTGAAGGAGGGGTTCTTTCCCCTTGGCTCCAGCCCGCCTGCCCACCACCCGGAGGCCCAAAGGCTCCACCGCAGCCCGGTAGGTGGCGGCCTCGGGCAGAAGCTCCCCGTCGGTGTGGGCGGGAACAGGGTGGGGAAAGGCCACCTCCACCTCCCGCGCGGCGAAGGCCGCCACCTGGGGATGGGATAGGTGCTTGCCCAGGAGGAGCCGGGGAAGGATGAGGACCACCCCGGGTCGGGAAAAGCGCCGGGCCAGGACCACGGAGAGGAGCCCATCCCGGGGGTCGGCCATGGGGGCGATGGGAATGCCCCCGCCGTAGGCGGGGCCGTTCATGGCGGCGAGGAGCAAAAGGGGGCCTTGGTAAACCTCCTCCCCGTCCAAAAGGACCCGGCCCTCGGGCAGGCGGAGATCCTTGAGCACGGCGAAGAGGGCGTAGAGGTAGCGGGGCATGCCCCGGAGGAAGGAGGGGGCGGAGAGGGCCCTCTTGGCCACCAAGGCGTCAAACCCCACCCCCAAGGAGGCCCCGAAGGGCTCCCCGTTCACCCGGCAGAGGTCCACCGCCTCCTCGGGGGCAAGGAGGGCGTGCTCCAGGGCCTCAGGCCAAGGAAGCCCTCTTAGGCCCAGCATGCGGGCGAAGTCGTTCCCGCTCCCGATGGGCACCACCCCCAGGGCCTTTTCCGTGCCGGCGAGGCCCCTGAGCACCTCGTGCACGGTGCCGTCCCCCCCCACCGCCACCACCCGGGCCCCGGGGGGAGCCTCCCGGGCGAGAAGGGTGGCGTGGCCCGGCCCCTCGGTGAGGAAGGCCTTGGCCCCCCGCTTGCGGGCCGCCTCGAGGATGGCCCCCGAAAGCCTCCCCACCTTGCCCCGGCCCGCGGCGGGGTTCACGATGACCCAGCGTTCCACCCCCGTATTCTAGGGCCATGGGCCTCCTCGCCCACTTCCTGCAAGGCCCCCACCCCAAGACCACCCTGCTCCTCACCCGCGCCGGGCCGGTGGAAAACCCCCACCACCTCCTCTACAGCCACCCAGGCCTCCCCCTCTCGGGGGAAGGCAGGTGGGCCCTTCACGCCCTCCTCCCCCTCCTCAGGCGCTACCCCGTGGCCCACGTCTACGCCGCCGACAGCCTGGCGGAAAGCGAAGCCGCCTCCCTCCTGGCCCAGGCCCTGGGGGTGGGCCACACCCTCCTCCCCGAGCTTCGGGAGCGAAGCTGGGGAGCTTGGGAGGGGAAAAGCTTCGCCGAGGTGGAAACCCTCTATCCCGAGGCGGTAAGGGCCTGGATGGCGGACGAGGCGGGCTTCGCCCCGCCCTTGGGGGAAAGCGTGCGGGAAGCGTGGGCGAGGGGCCGGGAGGCGGTGAGGGCCCTTCTGGCGCGGCACCGGGGCCAGGCCCTCCTGGTGGTGGGCAACTGCACGCTTAACCGCGCCGCCTTAAGCCTGGCCCTGCCCCTTCCCCCGGAGGAAGGCCTGAGGCTGGAGCAGGACTACGCCCGGCTCACCGTGGTGGACTTTTACGGGGAGGAAGGGGTGGTGAAGGCCCTCAACCTGGACCCTTGTCCCTAGCGGCCCGATGGGCCTTAGGGGTAGACTTAGGGCATGATCCGGCCCGTGGCCCGCAAGGACCTCCCGGGGCTTCTCAAGCTCCTTCGCTTCATGGACGAAAGCCCCCAAAGGGGGGTCCTGGCCCCGGAGGCGCGGGACCTCGAGGGCCTGGCCGAGGAGCTGGAGGACGGCCTCGTCCTCCTCCGGGAAGGGGAGGTGGCGGGGTACGTGGGGCTTTACCCCTTCTGGGATGGGGCCGCCCTGGAAGGGCCCTTGGCCTACCGGGAAGAGGACCTCGCCCCCCTTCTGGAAGCGGCGGAAAAGCGGGCCAGGGAGCTTGGGGTGGAAAGGCTTTACGCCTTTCCCCGGGAGGAGAACCAAGGGGTGCGCCGGGCCTTGGAAGCGGCGGGCTACGGTCTCCTCCACGTCACCTACTTCTTCGTGAAAAACCCGGAGGGCCTGGACTTCCCACCCCCCGAGGGGGTGCGGATCCGGGAGGGCTTCCCCGGGCCCGGGGTCTATCGGGAGCTCTACCGGGAAAGCGAGGAAGGCTGGGCCTTGCGCCTCAAGTGGACGGACGAGGAGCTCCTGGAGCACTTCGCCGACCCCGCCATCCACCTCCTGGTGGCCTACCGGGGGGAAACGCCGGTGGGCATGGCCGAGGTGGAGCTGGAGGACCAGGAGGCCAGCGTGGCCTACATCGGCGTGGTGCCCGCGGCCCGGGGAAAGGGCATCGGCCGCACCCTCTTGGCGGAGGCGGCCAGGCTTGCCCGGAAGAAGGGGGTGAGGCTTCTCAGGGTGCGGGCCCACGACCACGAAAAAGGGGCCCTGGAGCTTTACCGGAGCCTGGGCTTTAGCCTGGAAGAGGCGGTGGCCACCTACGCCAAGGAGCTTAGCGCCAGGCGGTAGGTCAGGGCGTGGGCGGCCACGGTGAGGGCGGGGTCCCGGTTGTACCCCCCGCCCATGACCACCACCAGGGGCACACCAAGCCGCCGGACGAAGCGAAAGACCAAAAGGTCCCGCCGCCCCACCCCTTCCGGGCTCAAGGCCAGGCGGCCAAAGCGGTCCCCCTTTAGGACATCCACCCCAGCGTTGTAAAAGACCAGGTCCGGGCGAAAGGCGAAAGCCCTCTCCAAAGCCTCTTCCAGGGCCCGGAGGTAGCCTTCGTCCCCTGTACCGTCGGGAAGGCCCACGTCCAGGTCGCCCTTCTCCTTTTTCAAGGGGTAGTTCCGCTCCCCGTGGAGGGAGAGGGTGAAGACCGTGGGGTCGTTTTGGAAAAAGAAGGCGGTGCCGTTGCCCTGGTGGGCGTCCAGGTCCACCACCAGGACCCGTCCCCCAAAGCCTCGCTTGGCCCGCAGCCAATGGATGGCCACGGCCACGTCGTTGAAGAGGCTATACCCCTCCGCCCGTCCCGGAAAGGCATGGTGGGTCCCGCCTGCAAGGTTAAGGCCAAGCCCCAGCTCCAAAGCGTCCTCCGCCGCCCGCAGGGTTCCCCCGGCGGCGTGGAGGGCCCGCTTTAGGAGCCCCTGACTGAAAGGAAGGCCCAGGCGCAAGGACTCCTCCCGGGTAAGCCCTTCCGTAAAGAGCCTATCCAGATAGGCCCGCTCGTGGGCCAGGTAGAGCGCCTCCTTGGGCGCCTCGGGAGCAGGCAAGATGGGAAGGAGGCCCTTTAGGGCCTCCGCCACCCCCGGGTACTTGTAGAGGGGGAAGGGGTGCCCCTCGGGCAGGGCGAAGGAAAGGTGCGCCGTGGTGTAAGCCCGCACGCTCCTATCCTTGCGCCTTTTTGCCAAAATTAAAAGAAGCGTGCGCCTCCTTCTCCTCTCCGACCAGGTCCACCCCCACATCCACTCCCCCCGCTTCCCCCATAACCTTCCCCCCTTTGACCTGGTGCTGGCAGCGGGGGACCTGCCGGGGGAGTACCTGGAGTACGTGGCCAGCCAGGTGGCGGTGCCCGTGCTCTTTGTGCCCGGCAACCACGGGGAGGAGTGGGTGTGGGAAGAGGGACGGAAGAAGCGCCCCGGGGGGGTGGTGAACCTCCACGGGAGGCTTTTCCGCCACGGGGGCCTCCTCTTCTACGGCATCGGCGGGGTGCCCCGCTACCGGGAAGGGGAAGGGCAGCTTGCGGAAACGGAGCTTTACCGCCTGGCCCTCAAGCCCCTTTTCCTCCTACCCAGGCGGCTTCTTAGAGGGCGCGCGGTGGACGTCCTCCTCACCCACGCCCCACCCCCAGGACCCACGGCGGGGAAGGATTTCCCCCACCGGGGGGCGGGGGCGTTCCTCCTCTTCCACCGCCTCTTCCGCCCCCGGCTCCACGTCCACGGCCACACCCCCCTCCTGGGGGCGAACCCCTTAAGGGGCTACCGCACCCCCTTGGGGGTGGAGGTGGTCCACGCCCAAGGCTACGCCTTCTTTAGCCTCTAGCCGCCCCCGCGGCTTGCGGCGAAGGCGATGCGGTTAAACCAGGCCTCCGCCTCCTCCCCTTCCACCTCCACCCAAAGCTGGGGGATGCTGAGGCTTCCCACCTTTAGGGGCTCCGCCTCGGCGAAGCGCACCTTGGCCCCAGGCAGGGCGTAAAGGCCCTCTTCCAGCCTCTTTCCTCCCCAGGAGGCGAGGTACTCCTCCAAAAGCCAGGCCGGGAAGGCGCCAAAGTTCCGGGTCAACGCCCCGCCCGCCACCGGGGGGAAGAGGTCCAAGGTGGCCTCCGGGGCCAAGGGGGTGGAAAGGCCCTCGAGGTACCGCACGTCCCGCCCATCCAAGAAGACCGAAACCCGCTCCGCCAAAGCCTCCCCTTCAAAGAGCTCCTCCTTGAGCTTGGGGTAGGCCTGGACCAGATTGGCCAGCACCTCCCCCACGGTCCGGCCCTCCACCTCCAGGTGGCTCGTTCCCGTGAGGTCGCGGAAGGTGGCGTAAAGGTTCACCTTGGGCATAACGGGAGTTTAAAGGAAACCCCGGCCCCTAGGGCCGGGGTCCTGACCGGAAGGTCTAATCGCCCGCCGCCTGGGAAAGGATGCCCAGCTCCGCCAGCTTGGCCGGGGGCACCACCCCCCGTTCCCAGCCCCGCTCCCGGTAGTACTCCTCCAGCATGAGGTCCAGCTCCGTGCGCTGCCCCTTGGAACCGGCGCAGTCGGAGGGCTCCTCCAGGAAGCGCTTGGGCAGGTAGTCCGAGCCCTCAGCCCAGCCCGCCAGGTTGTTGTAGTAGCGCTCCAGGTTGTAGATGCGCTCCCCGATCTTCAGGATCTCCTCCGGGGTCACCGGGCGGCCCCAGTAGGCGGCGAGCTGCTTGGCGTACTCTTCGGGCCCCTCGGCGAACTGGCTGAACTTGCAGAGGTCCAGGGAGTCGGTGAAGGCGGAAAGGTCCTGGAAGAGCTTGGTGAGCTTGCCCTTGCCCTCCCAGGCCAGGGGGTCGGTCTTGTAGGGCACGCCCAGGATCTCCGAGGCGGGGGTGTAGGCCCGGAGGTGGCAGGCCCCGCGGTTGGAGGTGGCGTAGGCGATGCCCATGCCCTTGAGACCCCGGGGATCGTAGGCGGGGATGGACTGGCCCTTCACCTCCAAGGAGATCTCCGGGTGGCCGATGGCCTTGGCGAAGCGGGCCGGGCCTTCCGCCAGCATGTCCCCCACCCCCTTGCGGTGGGCGATGGCCTCCAGGATGCGGATCTCCCCCTCCTTGTCCCCGAAGCGAATCCCGTCCTCGCCCTGGTAGTAGCCCTTCTCCGTGGCCTCCATGAGCACGGCGATGGCGTTGCCCGCCTCAATGGTGTCCATGCCGTAGGCGTTGCAGAGGTAGATGGCGTAGCCCGTCCAGTCAGTGTCCGTGTGGCCCGAGTGCGCCCCCAAAGCCCAGGCGGACTCGTACTCGTAGGACTCAAAGCGGATGGTCTTGCCGTTTACGTGGACCTCCACCATCTTCTTGCAGGCCACGGGGCAGGCGTGGCAGGTGTTGTCCTTGACGAGGCGGTGCTCCCGGATGTACTCCCCGGAGATGGTCTGGACCCCGTCTATGCAGGTGTGCTGGGCGTTAAAGGTGGGCAGGGCCCCCATGACGTTGGTGATGTTCATGAGGACGTTGGTGCCGTAGAGGGAAAGCCCGCCCTTCTTGGGCGCGGTGACGTTCTTGGGGTCGTTGATGGTGGCGGAGGCCAGCCGGTCCGCCTCCCGCCAAAGCTCGGGGTCCTTGGGCTGGGGCATGTGGTCCTGCTTCCCCACCACCACGATGGCCTTGAGCCGCTTGCTCCCCGCCACCGCCCCGGTGCCCCCGCGGCCCGCCGCCCGCTCGTCGTTATTGATCCAGTTGGCGAAGCGCACCCGGTTCTCCCCGGCGGGGCCGATGGCCATCACGTCCGCCTCCTCCCCGTGCCGCTCGCGGAGGATGCGGTGCACCTCGTGGGTGGTCTTGCCCCAGAGGTCGGAAGCGTCGTGGATGGAAACCTCCCCGTCCTTCACCAAGAGGTAAACGGGCTTTTCCGCGGCCCCCTTGATGAGGAGGCCGTCAAACCCCGCCCACTTCAGCTTGGCGGCGGTCCAGCCTCCCATGTGGCTATCCGTCACCGTGCCGGTGAGGGGGCTTTTGGTCACCACGGCGAGCCGCCCCGACATCTTGGCCCGGGTGCCGGAAAGGGGCCCGTTCATGATGGCGAGGAGGTTTTCTGGGCTGAAGGGGTCCACCTGGGGGCCGTTTTCAAACACGTACTTCACCCCAAGGCCCCGCCCCCCCACGTACATCTCCAGGTCCTTGGGGTCGGGGGCAAAGTACTCCACCTTGCCGCTGGTGAGGTCTATACGGGCGATCCTGTGGGCATATCCTCCAAGCATCCTGCACCTCCTGTGGGCGGGATAAAAGCGAAGGGCGCCATGAAGACCGCGCGGGGTTGCCCTGGTTGCGGGAAGGATTATACCACCTTTCCCCCAAAGAATGTGAAGCCAGCCGGGGCATAATGGACCCATGCTGGCCTTGTGTGGCGAGGTCCTGGTGGACCTCATCCTGGAAGGGGAAAACCCCTTGCGCTTCACCGGGGTCCTGGGGGGCTCGGTGCTGAACACCGCCACCACCCTGGCCCGCCTTGGCTTTCCCGTGCGCTTCCTCTCGGAGGTGGGGGAGGACTGGCTTTCCGCCTGGAGCGAGGAGGAGATGGGGCGGCGGGGCCTGGAGGGCTGGCTCAAACGCCACCCCACCCCCATGCCCCTGGCCTTGGTGCGCTTGGACCAAGGAGGGAACGCCCTTTACAGCTTCCATCGTCCCTTCCAAGAACCCTTCCGCTTGGAAGGGGGGGCCCTGAAGGGGGCCCAGGCCTTCCACTTCGGCTCCCTCTTCGCCCTGGAAGCGCGGGCGGCGGAAGGGCTTTGGGCCCTCCTGGAGGAGGCGGAGCGGGAAGGGGCCCTCCTCTCCTACGACCCCAACCTGCGCCACACCCCCACGGGGGAGGAAAGGGGGTGGATAGAGGCTTACCTAGCGCGGGTGGACCTCCTGAAGCTCTCCCTGGAGGACGCCGCCCTCCTCTTCCCGGAAGACCCCGTGGAGGCGGTGCGCAGGCTCCCCCCACCCCTCAAGGTCCTCACCCTGGGGAAGGAAGGGGCCCTGGGCTTCCTGGGGGAGGAGGCGGTGCGGGTGGAGGCGGTGGCGGTGCCGGTGGCGGACACGGTAGGAGCGGGGGATAGCTTCACGGCAGGCCTCCTCGCCCTCCTCCTGCGGAAGGGCTACACCAAGGAAAGCCTCCCTCGCCTTTCTCGGGAGGACCTGGAGGAAAGCCTAAAGGGGGCGGCGGCCCTGGCCGCCTTGGCCTGCACCGTGCGGGGGGCTTACCTCCCGGAGGAGGGCCTAAAGGCCTGGAAGGCCCGCTATCTAGGGGATTAGGAGGACCTTGCCCGTGGTCTTTCGCCCCTCCAGGGCCTCGTGGGCCTCCTTGGCCCTTTCCAGGGGAAACTCGGCCCCGAGGAGGACCTTAAGCCACCCCTCCCGCACCGCCTGGAAGACCTCCCCCGCCCGCCAAAGGAGCTCCTTGCGGCTCGCCGTGTAGTGGTGGAGGGTGGGGCGGGTGAGGAAGAGGCTTCCCTTGCGGTTTAGGATCTGGGGGTCCTGGGGCGGCACGGGGCCCGAGGACTGGCCGAAGAGGACCAGGTAGCCCCGGGGCCTCAGGGCCTCGAGGCTCCCCAAAAAGGTGTCCTTCCCCACCCCGTCGTAGACCACGTCCACCCCGCCCCCAGAAAGGGCCTTCACCGCCTCGGCGAAGCCCTCGTAGGGAAGGGCGTAGTCCGCCCCCAGGGAACGGGCCAAGGCCCGCTTCTCCTCGGTGCTGGCCGTGGCGTAAACCGTGGCCCCAAGCCGCTTGGCCCACTGGACGAGGAGGGTGCCCACGCCCCCCGCGGCGGCGTGCACCAGGACCTGGGTCCCGGGGCCCACGGGGTAGGTGCTCTTCAGGAGGTAGTGCACCGTCATGCCCTGGAGGAGGACCGCCGCCGCCAGCTTGGGGCTAAGCCCCTCGGGAATGGGCACCAGGCGCTCGGCGGGGACGAGCTGGTACTGGGCGTAGGACCCTTGCACGTTGGCGAAGGCCACCCGGTCCCCAGGGCGCACCCCCAAGACCCCGTCCCCCACCTGCTCCACCACCCCCGCCCCCTCCTCCCCCAGGGTGAAGGGAAGGGGCATGGGGTAGAGGCCCTTCCGCTTGTAGGTGTCAATGTAGTTGACCCCAATGGCCTCCAAACGGACGAGGACCTCCCCCGGCCCTGGCTCGGGCGTGGGAAGCTCCTCCAGCCGAAGCACCTCGGGCCCGCCCACCTCGTGTACCCGGATCGCCCGCATGGGGCCAGTTTACCTCCCCGCGCCCCTTGACATCCTCTTAACTTTGCATTACAAAGTAGTTTGTAGGAGGTGAGCATGCGGCGGATGGCGCGAGCGCTGGCGGTCCTGACCCTCGCCACCCCCGCCCTGGCGGGCTCCCTGGGCTACGGCTTCCTGGGCTACCAAGGGGGGTTCCAAGGCGGGGGTGGGGGTTTTGGCACCTTCCACGGCCTGGCCCTGGGGGGCGAGGCCTGGGGCGGGCCCTGGGGTAGGGGCGGCGCCTTGATGGTGGGGCCTTGGCTTTCCCTGGGGAAGGGCTTCTACCTCCTGCCCGGGCTGGGCCTGGGGGGTGGGGAGGTGGGCCAACAGGGGGGGTTCCTCCTGGACCTGGGGGTGCGGGCCTTTCGCTTCCTGGGCCCGAAAGGGGGCTGGGCGGTGGGGCTCGGGGCGGGGTACACCTACTCCCCCGCCTTCCCCGGCGGGTTCTACTTAAGGCTTCTCCTGGGCGGGGGGCGGCCATGAGGCGGGAGGAGGCGCGCCACCTTCTGGAGGCCGCCCAGGCCAGCGAACGGGAGGCGCGGCTTAGGGTGGCCCTCCTCGGGGGGTGGTACCTGGTCCTCTGGGGCGGGGTCTGGGCCCTGGGCTACCTTCTCCTGGCCCTGCGCCCCGCCTGGGCGGGGCCCTTCTTCGCCCTCACCGCTCCCCTCGCCACCCTCCTCACCTTCTACCTGGGGTTCAGGCAGGGGGAGGCGGTGCGAAGCGAAGGGGGCCTCCTCACCTTCGCCCTGTGGGGGCTCCTCACCCTCTTCTACGTCCTGCACTGGGCGTTTCTCCTCCCTCCCCGGGGCCTCGAGGGGCAGAGCTTCCTGGTGAGCCTCGTGGCCTTCGGCCTCGCCCTCACCGGGGCTCTCTGGAAGGCACGCGAGCTTTTCTTGGGCGGCCTGGGCCTCTTCCTCCTCGCCCTCCTGCTCTACCGCCTCTTCCCCGAAGGGTGGCCCTGGGGCATGGCCTTGGTGGGCCTCTTCGCCCTCCTCCTGGGGGCGCGGCTCGTATGGCGCTGGACCCCTTGATCCACCAGGAGACCCGCCTCCGCCTCATGGCCCTCCTGGCCGCCTTGGGGGAGGAGGCCGAGGTGGAGTTCTCCTGGCTCAAAAACGCCCTAGGGCTCACCGAGGGGAACCTGGCAAGCCACCTGCAGAAGCTGGAGGAGGCGGGGTACGTGGCGGTGCGGAAGGGCTTTGTGGGCCGCAGGCCCAAGACCTGGGTGAGGCTCACCCCCAAGGGGCGGGCCGCCTACCTGGCCCACCGGGAAGCCCTCCTGGCCATCCTCCAGGGGGGCTAGAAGGCCCGGTCGTACTGGGGCGGCACCTCCGCCTTGACCCCCAGGGCCTGGGCCGCCCGCAAGGGGAAGTAGGGGTCGCGGAGGAGCACCCGCCCCAGGAGGACGAGGTCGGCGCTTCCCGCCTGCAGAAGGGTCTCCGCCTGCTCCGGGGTGGTGATGAGGCCCACCGCCCCGGTGCGAAGCCCCACCCGCTTGCGCACCGCATCGGCGAAGGGCACCTGGAAGCCCGGGGCCACGGGGATCCTCACCCCCGGCACCACCCCCCCGCTGGAGAGGTCCAAAAGGTCCACCCCCAGGGCCTTAAGCCGCTCGGCGAAGGCCAGGGTGTCCTCCAGGCCCCACCCCCCTTCCCCCCAGTCCGTGGCGGAAACCCGCACGAAAAGGGGAACCTCGGGGGGAAGGGCCTCCCGCACCGCCCTCGCCACCTCCAAGGGAAAGCGCATGCGGTTTTCCAGGCTTCCCCCGTAGGCGTCCTCCCGCCGGTTGCTCAAGGGGGAGAGGAAGGAGGAGAGGAGGTAGCCGTGGGCCATGTGGAACTCCACCACCCGGAAGCCCGCCCGCAGGGCCCGCTTGGCCCCCGCCACAAAGGCCTCGAGGACCCGCGCCATCCCCCCCTCGTCCAAGGGCTCGGGCACGGGGTAGCCTTCAGCGAAGGGGATGGGGCTTGGCCCCACCACCCGCCAGCCCAAGGGCTTCCCCCCTTCCCAGGGCCGCGCCACCCCCGCCTTGCGCCCGGCGTGGGCCAGCTGGATGCCGGGCACCGCCCCCGCCTCCTGGATGCGCCGGGCGAGCTCCTTTAGCCCCGGCAGGTGGTCTTCGGACCAGATGCCCAGGTCAAAGGGGCTGATGCGCCCCTCGGGGAGGACGGCGGTGGCCTCGAGGAGGACGAGCCCCACGCCCCCCAGGGCCCGGGTGGGGTAGTGGAGGAGGTGCCAGTCCGCGACCTCCCCGTCCTCCGTGGCCGAGTACTGGCACATGGGGGACATGGAGAGGCGGTTCTTGAGCCGCACGCCGCGGAGCTCTAAGGGCGTGAAGAGAAGGGCCATGAGTCCATTATGGCCTCCTTTAGGGTAAAATCCTGCCATGGATCCCGGCCTCGAGGCCGCCTTCCGCTACGTGGAGCGCCTCCTCTTCGGGGACATGGAGCGCCCCGGCCTCACCATCTACGACCTGGAGCGCCTGGTGGGCTACCCGGCCCGGGGAGAAGGGCCTTTGAGCTACACCCTTCCCCGCAGCAAAAGTCTTTCCGGCGTCCAGGCGGTGCGCCTTTTTTACTATCCCAAAGACCCGAACCTCCAGCTCATCGTGGAAATAGAGGACCTGGAGGGGAAAAAGCACCTCCGCCACTTCCGCTGGAACGGCTTCACCTGGGAGGTGCCCGAGGGCAAGCGGGGCGACTTGAAGGTCACGGAGGAAACCCTGGGCCTGGTCCAACTGGGGGAGGACTACTTCCTGGGCTTCCCCCGGGAAGAGGCTCGGGAGCTGGCCGAGGCGGTGCGCAAAGGGGAGGCCTTGGGGGCCAAGTACCTCCTTTGCCCCCGGTGCGGGGCCCGGGTCTTCTACGCCCCCTCGGTGCGCCCGGCGGAGGTGTCCTGCCCCCGGTGCGGCAACGCCACCTTGCTTTTCAAGACCTTCGCGGGAAGCGAGGCGCCCAAAGACCCCCTGGAAGCCCTGGCCGAGGAGCAACGGGCCTTGCGGCGCACCTTAGAGGAGCTTTTAAGCTACCTGAAGCGGAAGCTCGGCCCCTAAACCCGCACCCCCGGCTGGCCCCAGCCCGCGTAGGCGTAAAAGCGGCCCCGCTCCCCGGAAAGGTAGTCCAAAAGTGGCTCCCGCAAGGGGCCTTTCTCGGCGAGCCGAGCCGCCACCTCCTCCGGGGTGAAGAAGCGGGCTTCCACGATGTGCCCGTCGGGGTCCTTGGGGTTCAAAAGCCCCTCGTAGGTGGCCTTGAAGGCCAGGGCCAAGGTGCGCTCGTTCTTGCGGCGGTCCTCCACCTGGATCACATAGGCCAGGTGCTCCACCGCCTTGACGCTAAGCCCCGTTTCCTCCCGCACCTCCCGCGCCAGGGCTTCCAACACCGTTTCCCCCGGCTCCACCGTGCCCCCGGGGAGGGTGTAGCGCACCTGGCCCCGGCGGCCCCAGTCGTTCCCCACCAAGAGGACCCGCCCCTGGCGGTCCAGAAGGATGGCCGCCACCACCAGGATCTCGCGGCGCATCACGCTTCCGTCATGGCCTCCAGCTGGCGCTCCTGGTCGGCCCGCTTGAGGGCCTCCAAGAGGGGCTGGAGGTGGCCCGAGAGGACGCCCTCGAGGTCGTGGGTGGTGAAGCCGATGCGGTGGTCCGTGACCCGGGACTGGGGAAAGTTGTAGGTGCGGATCTTCTCCGAGCGCTCCCCGGTGCCGATCTGGGCCAGGCGGGTCTGGCGGAGCTTTTCCGCCTCCTCCGCCCGCTTCATCTCCAGGAGGCGGCTACGGAGGATCATGAGGGCCTTCTCCCGGTTCTTGATCTGGCTGCGGGAATCTTGGCAGGTGACCATGATCCCCGTGGGCAGGTGGACCACCCGCACCGCGGAGTCCGTGGTGTTCACCCCCTGCCCGCCCGGCCCCGAGGCCCGCATCACGTCAATGCGGACCTCGTCCATGTTGAGCTGGAAGTCCGCCTCCTCCGCCTTGGGCAAGACCGCCACGGTGGCGGTGGAGGTGTGGATCCGCCCCTGGGTTTCCGTGGCCGGGACCCGCTGCACCCGGTGAACCCCGCTTTCGTACTTGAAGGTGCCGTAGGCCCCGGGCCCCCGCACCTCAAAGACCACCTTGGAAAAGCCGCCAAGGTCCGTGGGGTTGGAGTCCAGGATCTCCGTCTCAAAGCCCATCTCCTCGGCGAAGCGGAGGTACATCTCCAGGAGGTCGCGGGCGAAGAGGGCCGCCTCCTCCCCCCCGGTGCCGGCCCGGATCTCCACGATGGCGTCCCGCTCGTCCATGGGGTCCTTGGGCAGGAGGTGGCGCTCAAGCTCCTTTTCCAGCGCTTCCTTCCGGGCGAGAAGCCGCTCCCTTTCCGCCTTGGCCTCTTCCTTGAGTTCAGGGTCTTCCAGAAGGGTTTCCAGGCCATCGAGGTCCTCCAGCACCTTGCGGTACTCCCGGATGAGGGCGATGATCTCCCCCATCTCCGCGTACCGCCGGGAAAGGTTCTGGTAGCGCTTGGGGTCCTTTAAGACCCCGGGGTCGGCGAGGAGCGCTTCCAGCTCCCGGTACTCTTCTTCTAAGCGCGCAAGCTTATCCAGCATACCTTACCTCAGGATACCCCAAAGCGGGCTTGCCCCGGGGTTTAGGTTCCCCTAAAATCGGGGGCATGGACGCCCCGGTTCTCCACGCCCTTCTTGGGGGCCTCTTCACCTGGGGCCTCACCGCGGTGGGGGCGGCCAGCGTCTTCCTGGCCCGGGAGCCGAGCCGCAAGCTCCTGGACGGCATGCTGGGCTTCGCCGCCGGGGTGATGCTGGCGGCCAGCGTCTTCTCCCTCCTCCTGCCCGGGATGGAGATGGCGGAGGCCCAAGGGCAAAACCCCCTGGTTCCGGCGGTGGTGGGCTTCCTCCTGGGCGGGGGGTTTCTCCGCTTGTTGGACCTCTTACTGCCCCACGTGCACCTTTTCCCCGGGGCCCAGGCGGAAGGCCTCCCCACTCACTGGCGGCGCACCACCCTCCTCATCCTGGCCATCACCCTGCACAACTTCCCCGAAGGGCTCGCCGTGGGGGTGGCCTTCGGGGCCGCCGGCCTGGACCCCACGGGGGCGGCGAGCCTGGGGGGAGCCATCGCCTTGGCCGTGGGCATCGGGCTTCAGAACCTGCCCGAGGGCCTGGCGGTGGCCTGGCCCCTGCGGCGGGCGGGGGTGGGCGCGGGGCTCGCCTTTTTTTACGGCCAGCTTTCCGCCCTCGTGGAACCCCTGGGAGCGGTCTTGGGGGCGCTCTTGGTAGGGCAGATGATGGCCCTCCTCCCCTACCTCATGGCCCTGGCGGCGGGGGCCATGATCTTCGTCATCGTGGAGGAGGTGATCCCGGAAAGCCAGGCGGAGGGCAACGGGGACGTGTCCACCTTCGGGGTCATGGTGGGCTTCGCCACCATGATGGCCCTGGACGTGGCCTTGGGCTAGCCCCGGCCCAGGCGCTCCCGGAGGAGGCGGGCGGCCTCCTCCGCCTTGGCCCTGGCGGTTTCCGCCGCCTTTTTGGCGGCCTCGGCCAGGCCCCTCAGGCGGTCGGGGACCCCGTCTTGGTCTTGGTCCAGCTCCTTGAGCCGGGCCTTGGCCTCCTCCAAAGCCTTTTTGGCCTCCTCCAGGGCCCGCTCCACCACGTCGGGCCGGCCGTCCTTGTCCTGGTCCAGCTTCTCCTTGAGCTCCAAAAGGCGCTTTTCCGCCTCCCCCGCCGCTTCCCTAACCGCTTCCCGCGCCTTGTCCAGGAGTTCTCTTAGATCCGCCATTCGGTCATTTTACAACAAAGCCCTGAGGTCCGCCACCACCTTGTCCGTGGCCTCCACCTTCTCGGGGCTGAAGAGGAGGACGAGCCTCCCCCCCCGCACCACGAAGGTGGTGGCGGTGTGGTCCACCAGGTACTCCCCCGGCCCCCGGTACTGGGTCTTCTGGTAGTAGACGCCAAAGCGTTGGGCCACCTCCTGGATGGCCTCAGGGCTTCCGGAAAGGCCCAGGAAGCTGGGGTGGAAGTTCTTGGCGTAGCGGTCCGCCACCTCGGGGGAATCCCGCTCCGGGTCCACGCTGACGAAGACCACCCGCACCCGCGCCTGCTCCGCGGGGGAAAGCCCCTCATAGGCCCGCTTCAGGGCCAGGAGGGTGGTGGGGCAGACATCGGGGCAGTGGACGTAGCCGAAGAAGAGGAGGACCACCTCGCCCAAATCCGCCAGGCGCACCGGGCCCTCCGGGCCTTCCAAGGTGAAGTCCACGGGCTTGGGGTTCATGAGCCGGGTGCCGTGGAAGCTATGCCCCTTGGGCAGGAAAAGGTAGGCCACCCCCAAGAGGGCCAAAAGGGCAAGGGGAAGCCATAGCCGCCTCATCGTTCCTCCACGGGTAGGCGTACCTTAAGCTGGGTACCGTTTTGGAACTTGAGGACAAGCTCCACCCTCTCCCCCAGCTTGAGGGGCCGCCTGAGGTTGAAGAGCATGAGGTGGTATCCCCCGGGCTTGAGGACAAGCCTGCCCTTAGGCGGGACCTCGGCGAAGTCCACGGGCCGCATCCCCATGACCATCTTGCCGTCTTTTTCCTGGTGGAAGGTACCGTGGAGCTCCACCCGCTCCGCCCACGCCGCCTCCGCCCCCACCAGGCGCAAGGGGGCGTCCCCCAGGTTTTCCAGGGTCAGGTAGGCGGCGGTGACGGCCAGGGTGGCCGGATACCGGACCCAGCCCTCCACCACCCGCACCTCTTGCGCCAGGGCAAAACCGAGGAGAAGAAAAAGGACCATCCCGCGCCGCATGGCCTCAGGATAGGGGCTTTGGGGGGGACAAATGTACTTCACCGGGGTAAGATGCCCTCCATGCTCCGCTTGGCCGGGATCCTCCTTACCCTCCCCTTCTTCCTCCAGCTCCTCGGCCTGGGGGATACCCCCTTGGGCGGGGGGCTTTGCGGGGAGGTCTTCCGCCTGAAAGACCCCGCCTTGGCCTTAGCGACCCCGGGTTTCTGGTACGGGCTCCTCTTCATGGTCCTTTTGGCCTTGGAGCTCGGCTTTGGGCTTTCCCTCCTCCTTCTCCCCCTTCTAGAGGTGCGCCTTGGACCCAGTTGGCTTCGGGCGGGGCGCCTTTTGGTGGGGGGGCTTTTCCTCCTCTTCCTCCTCACCCGCACCACCGGGCTCCCCGTGCCCACCCCGGCGGGGGTGGTCCTGGAGCCTGCCCCCATGGATCCCTTAAGCCTCCTTTTGGTGGGGCTATCCCTTTTGGGCGGGCTCCTTTTGCGGGAGAATGGGGGGCATGGAACGCCTGCTTGAGGTGATGCGCCGCCTCAGGGGCCCCGGGGGGTGCCCTTGGGACCGGGCCCAGACCCACGAGAGCCTGGTGCCCTACCTTTTGGAGGAGGCTTCCGAAGCGGCGGACGCCCTCCTTAAAGGCAACCCCAAGGAGATGGCGGAGGAGCTGGGGGACGTTCTCTTGCAGGTGGCCTTCCACAGCGTCATCGCCGAGGAGGAGGGGCGGTTTTCCTACGCCGATGTGGAAGGGGCCATCGTGGAGAAGCTCATCCGCCGCCACCCCCACGTCTTCGGGGAGGCCAAGGCCAACACCCCGGAGGAGGTGAAGGCCCGCTGGGAAGACCTAAAGGCCCAAGAGGGGAAGCGGGAAGACCCCTGCGGCCTGCCCCAGCACCTCCCCACCCTCCTCCGGGCCTACGAGCTCCAGAAGAAGGGGGTAGACCCGGGAAGCGAGGAAGGGCTTAAGCGAGCCCTGGAGGAAGGGGACCTCGAGGAGGCGCTTTGGAACCTGGTGGGGCTTTTCGCCAAAAAGGGCCTGGACCCCGAGACCGCCTTAAGAAGGCGCTCCCTCAAAGCCTGCCAGCGGTAGCCCCGCCCGTGGGCTTCCGCTTGGCGGCGGTGGCGGTTCCCCTCTTGGGGGGCCACCTCCTCTTCACCCGGCGTAGCCCCCACCTCCCCACCCACGCCGGCCAGGTGAGTTTCCCCGGGGGGGTGGTGGAGCCGGGGGAAGGGGTGGTGGAAGCAGCCCTGCGGGAGGCGGCGGAGGAGGTGGGGCTAAAGGGGGTGGAGCCTTTAGGCTTCCTCTCCCCCACCTTTTCCCCCCAGGGGTTTTGGGTGCAGCCCGTGGTGGTCTTCCGGGAGGACCTCCCTCCCCTAGAGCCCAGCCCAGAGGAGGTGGCGGAGGTCCTCCTGGCCCCCTTGGAGGAGCTTCTTGCCATCGCCCCCTGGAGCGAGATACGCCTGGGGCGTACTGTGTGGCACTTCCCCTGGCGGGGGGTGGACATCTGGGGGGTGACGGGGAATATCCTCAAGGAGTTCCTGGAGGTGTGGCGTGAAGCGCATCGGGATCCTGCTGGCGGACCTCTTTGACGAGCGGGAGTTCCTCTACCCCTACTACCGGGTACTGGAGGCGGGCTACCTGCCGGTGGTCCTGGGGCCGGAGGCCCGGGAGTACCGGGCCAAGTCGGGCTTTGCCTGGAAGGCGGAGCTGGGGGCGGCGGAGGCCCCGGAGCTCGCCGGGCTTCTCATTCCTGGAGGCTTCGCCCCCGACTACCTGCGCCGAAGCCCGGCCGTCTTGGACCTGGTGCGGAGGGTGGCGGAAGCGGGCAAACCCTTAGGGGCCATCTGCCATGCGGGCTGGGTCCTCATCGGCGCCGGGCTGGTGCGGGGCAAAAGGGTCACGGGCTTCGCCTCCATCCGGGACGACCTGGTGAACGCCGGGGGGCTTTACCAGGAGGAAGGGGTGGTGGTGGACGGCACCCTGGTGACCGCCCAGGGCCCGAAGGACCTCCCCGAGTTTATGCGGGCTTTTCTCCGGCTCCTAGGGTGAAGCGGGTCCCCGCCTGGCCCAGGCGGACCCCCTCCAAGACCCCAGGCCCCCCCTTGGCGATGGCCGCCCAAGGAGCCCCGGCCCGAAGGGCCGCCA
This sequence comes from Thermus thalpophilus, assembly GCF_022760915.1. NCBI lineage: Bacteria > Thermotogati > Deinococcota > Deinococci > Thermales > Thermaceae > Thermus > Thermus thalpophilus. The sequence goes on from NZ_JAKTNS010000001.1 coordinate 155,603, forward strand.
GGGCCGCTTCCACCTTGGGGATCATCCCCCCTTGGATGACCCCTTGCCGCTTTAGGGCCTCCACCTCTTCCGGGGTGAGGTGGGGAAGGCGGGTCTTGGGGTCCGTGGGGTCGCGGTACACCCCTTCCACGTCGGTGAGGAAAAGGGCGGGCCAGCCCAAGGCCCCAGCCACCGCCGCGGCGGCGGTGTCGGCGTTGACGTTTAGGGGGCCCTCCTCGTCCAGGGCGATGGGGGCGAGGAGGGGGGTGTAGCCCTTTTCCAGAAGGTCCAAGAGGAGCCCCGCCCCCACCCCCACCACCTCCCCCACCCGGCCCAGCTCCGGCAAGGCCCGGCCCCGAAGGCACAAGGCGTCCCGGCCGGAAAGGGCGATGGCCTTCCTGCCCCTTCTGGAAAGCCCCTCCGCCAGGCGCTTGCCCGTGAGGTAAAGGGCCATCTCCACCGCCTCCACCTGCTCCTTGGGGGTTACGCGGAGGCCCCCCACGAAGCGGCTCTCGTACCCCAGCCGGGCGAGGAGGGCCCCGATCTCGGGGCCGCCCCCGTGAACCAAAACCAGGGGCCCGGGGTAAGCGGCGAGCTCGTTCAAAAGGGCCTCAGCCCCCCTTAGGCTTCCTCCCACCTTCACCAGCAAGGCCTCACTCAAGGTAGACCACCTCCTCGGGCAAGCCTCCCTCCTCCTCCACCTCCAGAAGGTCCAAGAATCCCAGAAGGGCGTGGTCGGGGTGGAGGCCGAAGTGGGCGGCCAGGGCCTGAACGGCGTTTAGGGGGGGCATCCGCGCCGCCCCTTGCAGAAGGGGAAGGAGGGCCTCGGGGGCCAGGAGAGCCTCCCCCAGCTCCGGGCCCCGCCGGAGCTCCGCCACCCCCTTGCCCTCTTCCGCCAAGAGGAAAAGGAGGTCCTCCTCGTTTAGGACCATAAAGGCCAGGGCGGGCCCCAGATGGGAAAGCGCCTCCAGGAAGGCCCTTATGGCCTTTGGATCTTCGTCGGCCTCGAGGGCCTCGTGATAGAGGCTCACCCATGGGCTGTCGGGCACCACGTAGACCCCGGCCCCCCGCGTCTCGCCCTGGGCCCAGGCCACCACCCGCTCTGGGGGGGCCTCCACGTGGAAGGAGAGGAAGCTCCGCACCACGCCCTATACTAGCCCTTGTGAGCGCCCTCTACCGCCGGGTGCGCCCCCTCACCTTCGCCGAGGTGGTGGGCCAAGAGCACGTGAAGGAACCCCTCACCCGGGCCATCCGGGAAGGGCGGCTGGCCCAGGCCTACCTCTTCTCCGGCCCCCGGGGCGTGGGGAAGACCACCACCGCCCGCCTCCTGGCCATGGCCGTGGGCTGCCAAGGGGAGGAGCGCCCCTGCGGGGCCTGCGCCCACTGCCAGGCGGTGCAAAAAGGAGCCCACCCCGACGTGGTGGAGATTGACGCCGCCAGCAACAACTCGGTGGAGGACGTGCGGGAGCTTAGGGAAAGGATCCTCCTCGCCCCCCTTTCCGCCCCCAAGAAGGTCTTCATCCTGGACGAGGCCCACATGCTCTCCAAAAGCGCCTTCAACGCCCTCCTCAAGACCCTGGAGGAGCCCCCGCCCCACGTCCTCTTCGTCTTCGCCACCACGGAGCCGGAAAGGATGCCCCCCACCATCCTCTCCCGCACGCAGCACTACCGCTTCCGCCGCCTTACGGAAGAGGAGATCGCCGCCAAGCTCACGCGCATCCTCGAGGACCTGGGCCGGCGGGCGGAACGGGAAGCCCTTCTCCTGGTGGCCCGCCTGGCGGACGGGGCCATGCGGGATGCGGAAAGCCTCCTGGACCGCCTCCTCCTCCTGGAAGACCCCCTGTCCCGGGCCAAGGTGGAGGAGGCCTTGGGCCTTCCCCCCAAGGAGGCCCTTTTCGGCCTCGCCCAGGCCCTGGGAGAGGGCCGGATGAAGGAGGCCCTGGAGGAAGCCCGCAGGCTCTACGGCCAGGGCTTCGCCCCCAGGAGCCTGGTGGGGGGGCTCATGGAAGCCTTGCGGGAAGCGCTCTACGCCGCCTACGGCCTTCCGGGAAGGTCCCTTTCCCTTCCCCCCGAGGCCCTCCTCGCCGCCCTCACCCGGCTGGACGAGGCCCTGGAGCGCCTGGCTCGGCGCTCCGACCTCCTGGCCCTGGAGGCGGCCCTCCTCGCCGCCTTCGCCCCCACCCCCAAGGCCCCGGCGGAACCCGCCCAGGCCCCGCCCCCGGAACCCCCCTTGCCCGAGTTTGACCCCTTGGCCCCCCCACCCCCGCCGCGCCGGGGTGAGGGCGAGGCCCAACCGAAGCCCAGTGGGGAAGAAGCCTTGGCTCCCCGCTTCCGCGCCTTTTTGGAGGCCCTTCGGCCCACCCTGCGGGCCTTCGTGCGGGAGGCCAGGCCCGAGGTGGTGGGGTCCGCCCTCTACCTCCGCTTCCCCGAAGGCAAGGCCTTCCACCACAAGCGGGCGGTGGAGCAAAAGGCGGCCCTTTTGCCCTTGGCCCAAGCCCACTTCGGGGTGGAGGAGGTCCATTTCGTTCTGGAAAAAAAAACCCCTGAGCCGGTAAGCCCCAAGCCTAAACCCCCTCCCCCGGCCCCGGAACCTCCCCCTCCGGCCCCGCGGGAGGCTCGGCCTCCGGAAGGAGAGATGGGAAAAGACCCCGAAACCCGCCTTCACCAGATCGCCCGCCTCCTGGGGGGGAAGCTCCTTTGGGTGCGCAAACCCAAGGCCCCGGAGCCCGAGGAACCCGTGAGCGAGGACAACATAGGGGGTAGTGGTATATAATGCCCCCATGACCAAGACCACCGAGCTGGGACAAGACACCGTGGAGAACATCCTGAAGCGTCTTCGGCGCATTGAGGGCCAGGTTCGGGGCCTGCAGAAGATGGTGGCGGAAGGCCGCCCCTGCGACGAGGTCCTCACCCAGATGACCGCCACCAAGAAGGCCATGGAGGCGGCGGCCACCCTAATCCTCCACGAGTTCCTCAACGTCTGCGCCACCGAGGTTTCCGAGGGCAAGGTGGACCCCAAGAAGCCCGAAGAGATCGCCAATATGCTGAAGAAGTTCATCTAGGATGGCAGGCCGGCTCGCCCGGCTGAAAAAGCGGCTTTTTCGCCTTTTCCTGGCCTTCTTCCCCCAAAGGGCGGCGCCGGAGGATGGCTTCGCCTTGGCCTTCTTGAAGGAAGGCGAGCGGGCCCTTTACCTGGCCATGGACCCCCGGGACCGGGCCCACGCGGTGCGGGTGGCCCGCCGCCTCCTCCAAGCCCACCCGGAGGCCCCACCGGAGGCGGTGCGGGCCGCCCTCCTCCACGACGCCGGCAAGGCCCTAAGGCCCTACCACCCCCTGGAACGCATCCTCACGGGGCTTTTCGCCCCGCCCCTTCCCCCCTACCCCTTGCGCTCAGGGCTTCTTGGGGCCTTCCAGGTGCGCCGTCACCACGCCCTTTACGCCGCTGAGCGCATAGAAGACCCGGTGGTGCGGACCCTGGTCCTAGAGCACCACGCCCCAAAGACTCTCTGGGGCAAAAGGCTCCACCAGGCGGACCAGGAGGAGTGATTTGGGCAAATGCCCCTAGCCAACCCGAGGCATAAGGAGTAGCGTAGTCCTGGACCAAGGAGGGCTTATGGAGGAGTTCACTTGGCGCGTGGGCGGCCCCCAAGGGGGCGGGATAGAGACGGCGGCCACCCTTTTCGCCCGGGCCGTGGCCAAGGGGGGGTGGTGGGTGGCCACCAAGCGGGAGTACCACTCCAACATCATGGGGCGGCACTCCTACCTGGACGTGCGCCTGGGGCGAAAACCGGTGGGGGCCTTCCGGGACAGGGTGGACTTCCTGGTGGCCCTGGACGGGGAAACCCTAGCCCGCCACCTGGGCGAGGTGCGGCCTGGGGGAGTGCTCCTTTACGACCCCAAGGTGCTGGACCTTTCGGTGCACAAGCTCACCATGTTGGACCACCGGGTGCAGGAGGCCCTGGCCGAGCGCTTTGGCAAGGGCGACCCAAGCCTTAAGGAGATCCTCGCCGCTTACGCCGAGGCGGGCGTCCAACCCCTCCCCTACCCCTATGAGGAGGTGGCGGACCGCATTGGGGCGGAGCTCGGGGTGCCCTCGTTGCAGACCCGGCGCACCCTGAACACCATCGCCGTGGCGGCGAGCCTCCATCTCCTGGGCTTTCCCCTAGAGCCCCTGCTGGAGGCCTTGGCCCTGCAGTTTAGGGGGAAGGTGCTGGAGCTCAACGAGAAGGTGGCCCAGGCAGTCTACCGGGAGGAGGTGCCGAGGCTTTCCCTTTCCCTCCGCCTAAACGGCTACGAGCCGGGCCGGGTCTACCTCACCGGGGCCCAGGCCGCCGCCCTTGGTAAGCTCGCCGGGGGCCTCCGCTTCCAGACCTACTACCCCATCAGCCCGGCCACGGACGAAAGCGTTTACCTCGAGGCCCACACCAACTTCCAAGGAGCGGACGTGGCCGTGGTGCAGACGGAGGACGAAATCGCCGCGGTGACCATGGCCATCGGCGCCGCCCTCACCGGGGCCAGGGCGGCCACCGCCACCAGCGGCCCCGGCTTCAGCCTCATGGCCGAGGGGATGGGCTTCGCCGGGATGATTGAGGCCCCCTTGGTGGTGACCCTCTACCAGCGGGGCGGGCCCTCCACGGGGCTTCCCACCCGCACGGAGCAGGGGGACCTCCTCTTCGCCATCCGGGGCGGGCACGGGGAGTATCCCAGGCTCGTCCTCGCCTCCGGCGACATCCTGGACGCCTTCTTGGACGCCCAGAAAGCCCTGGCCTGGGCCTGGCGGTACCAGACGGTGGTGGTCCACCTCCTGGACAAGTTCCTGGCCTCCATGGCGCAAAGCCTCCCCAAGGAGGCCCTCACGCCCCTTCCCCAAAACGGGGAGAAACGGCTGGCGCCCCGGGAGGGCTTTGGCCCTTACGAGCGCTACGCCCCCGCGGAAGACGGCATCTCCCCCTTCATCCCCCTCGGGACCCCAGGGGGCTTCTACTGGATGACCTCGGATGAGCACGACCTCGAGGGGCACATCACGGAAGACCCCGTCCTCCGGGAGTACCAGATGGAAAAGCGCATGGAAAAGCTCCGCACCGCCCGGCGGGAAATCCCCCTGGAGGACCAGTACACCCTTTACCGGGATGGGGACGTTTTGGTCCTGGGCTTCGGCACGGTGAAGGGAACCCTCCTGGAGGCCTTGGACCACCTCCCCGGGGTGGGGTACCTGCACCTAAAGCTCCTTTGGCCCTTCCCCGAGATCGGCCCCCTCCTGGAGGGGAAACGGCTCGTCACCGTGGAGCACAACTACTCCGGGCAGCTCGCCGATCTGGTGCAGCAGGAAACCCTGAAGAAGGTCCACCACCGGGTGGTGAAGTACAACGGCCGTCCCATCACCCTGGACGAGGCGGTGGAGGCGCTCAAAGCGGTGCTCGCGGGGACGGCCCCCGAGCGCCTGGTCTTGCGGAAGGGAGTCTAGCATGGTGGAGCTTAAGCTTCAGGACTACAAGGCGGAGAAGCAGCCCGACTGGTGCCCGGGCTGCGGGGACTACGGCATCCTCTCCGCCCTTCAGATGGCCCTCTTTGAGCTGAAGAAGGACCCGAGCCAGACCGTGGTCTTCTCCGGCATCGGCTGCTCGGCCAAGACCCCCCACTACCTGAACGTCTACGGCGTCCACACCCTCCACGGGCGCGTCCTGCCCGTGGCCCAGGGGGCCAAGCTGGCCAACCCCCACCTCACCGTGGTGGCGGTGGGAGGGGACGGGGACGGCCTGGGCATCGGGGCCGGGCACTTCGTGGCCGCGGGCCGGAGGAACGTGGACATGCTCTACATCCTCTACGACAACGAGGTCTACGGCCTCACCAAGGGGCAGGCGGGGCCCACCTTGGGCCTGGGGGAGAAGACCAAGAGCCTGCCCAAGCCCAACCCCCAAGGGCGCATTAACCCCCTCCTCCTGGCCTTCGCCGCGGGGTACACCTGGATCGCCCGGGGCTACGCCTACGACGTGAAGGGCCTAAAAGAGCTCATCAAGGAGGGCATAACCCACAAGGGCCTCGCCTTCCTCCACGTCCTGCAGCCCTGCCCCACCTACAACGACCTGCACACCAAGGAGTGGTTCGCCCCCAGGCTCTACAAGCTCCAGGAGGAGGGCTACGACCCCTATGTTCCCGAAGGGCTCTCCCCCGAGGAGCTAGACCAAAAAATGGCCAAGTTCCAGGAAAAGGCGGCGGAGTGGGGGGAAAGGATCCCCACCGGGGTCTTCTGGAAGGCGGAGGTGCCCACCTTTGAGGAGCGCCTTAAGGCCTACCTCCCCCGCTACCCCGAGGTCTACCCCGCCCTGGGGCAGAAGGAGGCCTTGGACCTGGAAGGGCTCCTCAAGGAGTTCGCCCTCTAAAGCTGGGCCCGGGCCGCCGCCCCCTGGGGGCGGTAGCCGGGGTCGCGGTAGCGGGCAGGCAGGAAGGAATAGGCCCAGGGGGGAAGCGCCTCTCCCAGGACCATCCGGGCCAGTACCTCCCCCGCCCCCAAGGCGGCCATGACCCCATAGCCGGAAAAGGCGGCGAGGAGGTAGACCCCTTCGGCCACGGGGCCCAAAAGGGGCAGGTTCTCCGGGGTGCGCACGTAGTACCCCCCGTCCACCCGGGGCCGCACCCCCAGGTAGGCCCTAAGGCCCGGCAAGATGGGGAACAGGCCCCGCAGGGCCACCTCCCCCGCCCAAGAAGGCGGGGTGGGGCCGCAGGCCCGGGGTTCCTCCGCCCGGGGCCAGGGGTTATAGAGGGCGAGGAAGCCTTCCCCCTCGGGCCGCCCGTGGGCCCCCGGGGGCAAGGGGCCGAGGAGGGGGGCGAGGTCCTCCGCCTCCGCCAGGAGGGCCCGCTCCTCGGGGGAGAAAATCTCCCCGGGCTCGTTCCAGATGAGGAGGGGGGCCTCCCGGGGGAAGAGGCGCAAGGGATCGGGAAACCAGGCCTTGAAGTGGGGCTCGGCCGCCACGGGAAGGCCAGGGTCTAGCCCCCGCAGGAGGGGAAGGAGGCCGGGCCCGGGGGCCAGGACCAGGGCGAGGAAGGACCAGACCTCTTCCTTCCCCTCAAGCCGCACCCGGGCGGAGCCTTCCCCCTCCAAGCCCAAAAACTCCCCCCGCACCACCCTTCCCCCCGCCGCCCGCAAGGCCTCCAATAGGGCCATCCCCAGGCCTTGGGCGGAAAGCCAGCCCGCCCTGCGCACGTGGAGCCCCGCCCTGGCCTTCAGGTGGGCCAGGTAGGGGAAAACCTCCCCCAGGGCCCCGGGCAGGAGGAGGTCCATCCCCTCTTCCGCCCCTTCGGGGTAGGTGGCGGCCTTGCGGTGGACCCGCAAGGGCCCGGCGTGGGGAGCGGCCTGGGCCAGGGCGAGGAGGTCCTCCGCCCGGCCCAGGTAGAGGTAGCCCCGGGGCTTCATCCGGGCCGCCTCCGCAAAGGGGCCCAGGTGCTCCAGGCCATGGGCCACCAAGGCGGCCAAGGACTCCTCCCCGGGCCAGAAGACCCGGTAGCACTCCGTGGACTTGTCGCTGGTGCAGGAAAGGGGGGCTTCCCGCTCCAAAACGAGGACCGGAAGCCCCTTCTGGGCCAAGAAGTGGGCGGCGGATAGCCCCAGGATCCCCGCCCCCACCACCAAGACGCTCTCCCTGGGCACCCCCCTTAGGGTACTACACTGGGACCATGGACCTCACCCACTTCAAGGACGGCAAGCCCCAGATGGTGGACGTGACGGAAAAGCCAAAGACCTTCCGCGCCGCCACCGCCGAGGCCTTCGTGGAGCTCACGGAGGAGGCCCTCTTGGCCTTGGAAAAGGGGGGGGTGGGCAAGGGGGACCCCTTGGCGGTGGCCCAACTCGCCGGCATTCAGGGGGCCAAGAAGACGGCGGACCTCATCCCCCTCTGCCACCCACTTCCCCTCACAGGGGTGGAGGTGAAGGTGGAGCTCTTGCGGGAGGAAAAGCGGGTGCGCATAGAGGCCACGGCCCGCACCAAAGCGGAAACCGGGGTGGAGATGGAGGCCCTAACCGCCTGCGCCGTGGCGGCCCTCACGGTGTACGACATGCTCAAGGCGGCTTCCAAGGGGCTCGTGATCTCCCAGGTGCGCCTCCTCCACAAGGCGGGAGGGAAAAGCGGGGAGTGGCGGCGGGAGGGATAGCGTTTACCCCAGGGGTGTATCCTAAAGCCATGCGCGTCGCCATCGCTTTGGGCAAGGAGGAGGGCCGGGTCTACCCGGGGCCCTTCGGCCACGCCCCCCGCTACGCCATCTACGAGGCGGCAGAGGAAGGGCTAAGGCTTGTGGAGGTGCGGGAAAACCCCCACGCCAACGAGCACGGGGAGGAGAAGCACGCCAAGATGCGGGCCCTCCTTCAGGACGTGGACCTCAAGGTGGGGGCCCGCTTCGGCCACGGGGGGTCCTTGGGGGCCTTTCCCGTGGCGGGGCGCCTCGAGGTGGGCCCCGTTTCCCTGAAAGAGGCCCTAGCCCTCCTCATGGAGCGGCGAAATAGCGCCGGATGAGCTCCCGGGCCTCGGGGGCCAGGGGGGTCTTCTCCAGGTAGACCTCCACCCCCCGCCGCACCCTTTCCGGGGGCCTCCCCCCAGGCCAAGGGGCAGGAAGGGCGGCGCCTCCCCCTTCCCCCGGGGCGAGAAGCCCCGCCTCCTCCCCCTGGGGCGTCAGGGGAAGGACGGGAGGGCCCTTTTGGGCATCCCCGGTGCCCGCCCTTCCCTCGGAACCCGGGGAAGCCCTCTCCCCCCTGGCCCCGGGCGAGGCTGGGGGGCCTTCCCCCTTCCCCTGCAGCGTACCGCCCCCTGGAGAAGGCGGGGGGGTTTCCCCTTGGGGCGTCCCGCTCCCCGAGATTCCTTCCCCCTCTTGTGTTCCATTCCCTTTGGCCCCGCCCCCGTGGGCCGGGGAGCCTTCCTCTTCCTGGGGTGCGCCGTTTCCTTGGACCCCACCCCCAGGGGCCCTGTAGCCTTCCCTCCCGGAAGCCCCTTGGGGTGGGGCGGGCCGCTCCAGGCCGGGCAGGGTCCAAGGGGCCCCACCCCCTTCTGCCCGCCAAGCGGCGAGGAGAAGGGCCAAGAGCAAGGCCAGAAGGTAGAGGAAAAGAAGCCCATGGGGAAAGGGTGGAAGTTTCAGGGGGGCTTTCCTCGCCTCCGCCCAAAGCCTTTCCTCCCCGTAAGCCAAGGCGGTGGGGTAGGCGAGGGTCACCCGGGCGATCTCCCTTAGGGCCCGCCCCTCCCAAAGGCGGCTTGGCAGGAGGAGGGCGAAGGGGGAAAGGAGGGCAAAAAGGGGGTGGAAAAAACCCAAGAGGGCGAGGCCCAGGGCCAAAAGGAGGCGGTGGCGCCAGGCCAGGCGGCTGGCGTAGGCGCGGTGGAAGCCGGGGCCCACAAGGCGATTATGGCGCAAAGAGGGCCAAGGCGCTCACCACGGGCCTAGGGTTGCCCGCATAGGGGCTTCGCAACGCCCCCTTCACCCAAAGCTGGGCCGAGCCGCCCCCGTCCATCCGGAGGGCGTTCCAGGCCCCGAGGGCGAGGAGGGCCCGGGCCAGGACCCCCGGGGTAGTGGGCTCGGAAACGAGGAGCCAAAGCCTTCCCTCCTTGGTCCAGGCCACGGCGGCCTGGGGGGCCACGGCCAAGAGGGGCCTCGGGTCTTTAAAGTTCTCCTTGGCAGGGTCAAAGGCGTACCGGCCCTCCTGGAGGAGGAGGGGCCCCCCTTCCAGGGCGTAGCGGAAGGGGGGGTCCAGCCGCCCGTAAAGGCTCAGGCGGTCCCCCAGCGCCAAGGGGAAGGGCGGGGCCCCTTTGGGGAAGGTAAGGGCCCAAGCCCCCGGGGGAAGCTCCGCCGGGGCGGGGAGGAGGGCCACCACCCGGTCCTCCCGCACCAGGGCCACCTCCTCCCCCTCCCGCCCCACGGGGCCCGGCACGGTGTGGGCGGTGTAGCGAGCCCTCGAGGCGTTCACCCCCACCCGCACTCGCTCCCACTTGGGCCCCGCCACCACCGCCTCAAAGCGGGGAAGGCCCAGAAAGAAGGCAAAATCGTCCCACATCAGGGCGGCCCGGCCAAAGGGGTAGGCAACCGTGACCCCGTCCTGGACCCAAAGCCCGATGGGGGTGGCGGTCTTGGGGTCAAAGTAGCCCCCGTTGAGCACCGCCAAGGCCCCCGGGGCCAGGTCCTTGGGCAGGGCCCTCCTTCCCGGGGTGCCCACGGGGAGGAGCCTCCCCCTTTCCGCCTCCACCAGGTAAAGCCTGAGGGGCTCCGGGGTAAAGGCCCAGACCTCGCGGTAGCGCACCCCCGGGGCCAAAGCCTCCTCCGCCTCCGGGGCCAAGGGGTAGAGGTCCAGGACGAGGCGGGGCGGGTTTTCCAGGGAAAAAAGCCGATAGCGGAGGAGCTTCCCGGGGGCGGAAAGGGTTAGCTCCGTGCCCTCCGGAAGGAGCCGCACCGAGGCGGAAAGGCCCTGGGGCCAGGGGACCTCGAGAGCTTGGGGCGCCAGGTAGGGAAGGAGGAGGCGGGCGCTTCCCCGCCCCGTCCCCTCCTTTGGCGCATGGGGGGAGGGGGTGGGAAGGTCCAGGACCAGGCGGAAGGCCCGCCCTTGGTTGCCGAAGCGCACCCCCACCTCCGGCACCTGGAAGTAGCCCAGGGCCTTTAGGACTTCCAGGGGAAGCCTCTCCCCTTCCGGGGCGGGCCAGTCCCCCAAGGGCTCGGCCCAGCCCACCCCGGGCACGTACACAAAGCGCTTCCCACTCCCCTCGTACACCCAAGCCCCCCCCTCCTCCCGAAAGGCGAGGCCGAAGACCTGGGCGGGAAGGCTTTGGCCGAAGGCGAGCCCCAAGGCGAGGAAGAGGGCAAAAAGCCTCATCCCCCCATGAAAGCAAAGCCCGGTGAGAAGCGCCTTAGCCCTTCACCACGATGAGGGGGCGCAGGCGGGCCACCTTCTTGCCGATCCCCGCCCCCTCCACCGCCTCTACCACCAGGGAAACGTCCTTGTAGGCCTCCGGCATCTCCTCGTCCACCGTGGCCCGGGTGGCGGCCCGCACCAGGATGCCCCGCTCCGCAAGTTCCCTGACGAGGTTGCGCTCCCGGGCCACCCGCTTGGCCTGGTGGCGGCTCATCTTCCGCCCCGCCCCGTGGCAGCTGGAGCCGAAGGAGACCTCCATGGCCTTGGCCGTGCCCGCCAGGACGTAGGAGTAGCGGCCCATGTCCCCCGGCACCAAAACGGGCTGGCCCACCCGGCGGTACTCCGGGGGGATCTCGGGGTTGCCGGGGCCAAAGGCCCGGGTGGCCCCCTTGCGGTGGACCAGGACCCGCCGCCCCCTGTGTTCCTCAAACTTGGCGTTGTTGTGGGCGAGGTCGTAAAGCACCCTCAGGCCATGGTCCCGGGGCGCGTAGCCCACCGCCTCAAAGGCCTCCCGCACGAAGTGGGCGATGAGCTGGCGGTTGGCGAAGGCGAAGTTGGCGGCGGCGGCCATGGCCTGGAGGTAGTCCTGGCCCTCGGGGCTCTGGATGGGGGCCGCCGCCAGCTGCTTGTCCACCAGCTCAATCCCGTAGCGGGGGGCCACCTTGAGGAAGCGCTCCACGTAGTCCTGGCAGACCTGGTGGCCCAGGCCCCGGCTTCCCGTGTGGATGAGGACGGTGATCTGCCCCCTAAAAAGCCCGTAGGCCTCCGCGGCCTCGAGGTCGTACACCTCGTCCACGTACTGCACCTCCAAGAAGTGGTTGCCGCTTCCCAAGGTGCCGATCTGGGGGGTTCCCCGCTCAAAGGCCCTTTCCGAGACCTTGTCGGGGTTGGCCCAAGGGAGGCGGCCCTCGGACTCCATGAAGCGCACGTCCTCGGGGTAGCCATAACCCCGCTTCACCAGCCACCCCGCCCCCTCCTTGAGGATTTCCTTGAGCTCGCGCTTGCTGAAGCGCACGTCCCGCCGCTCGCTTCCCACCCCCGAGGGGATGAGGCGGTAAAGGGCGTCGGCGAGCTCCCGCTGGCGGGGGAGGAGGTCTTCCAAGGTGAGGTGGGAGGTCAAAAGGCGGACCCCGCAGTTGGAAACCACGAACCCTTCTGCCACAAAGTTGTGGTCTGGATGGGCCATGGAAAGGTCGTAAACCCTACCCCCATAGGGCACCCGTTCCACGGCCACCACCCGGTCAAAGAGCATGCCCTCGCAAGCCGCCACGAACTCGGGAAAGGTGGGAAAGCCTTGGGGACGGAAGGAACGGCGCTCCTCGTAAAGGGTGCGCTCCACAAAGCGGCGTGAGACCCCAAGCCCCTGGGCGATGGCCTTCACCGAATAGCCCGCCTTCCGGAGCGCCCAAGCCTTCTTGGCCAGGGCCTCCCGCTCGGCCAGGTGCGCCTCCTTCTTCCGAAGGTAAAAGGCGGCCAGAAGGGCCAGCCGGGCCTTGGTGGGGGCGTAGGCGTAGCCTATTTCCTCGTAAAGCCGGGCCAGGTTTTCCGGGGTGGATCGGAGGATGAGCTTGAAGCGGTGGGAAGGGTCCTCCGGCTCCTCCCAATCCACCTCTTCCCGCAGGTCCTGCACCTCCAAACCCAAGGAAACCAGCAGCCGGGCTAGGTCCTGCATGAAAGCCCGTCCCTCCTCCAGGGCGCTTCTGCGCTTGGACTGGGAGAGGACCGGGGGAATGAGGTTGTAGCCGTGGCCGCTTACGGCCTTGGGCGCAGAAAGCTCCGCCCCGAAAAGCCCCGCCAGGAAGTTGGCCTTCAGCCACGAGGGAAGGGCAAAAAGCCACGGCGGGAGCCTAAACCCCTGCTTGGCCTTGGCCCCTTCGGGAAGCCCAAGGGCGCGGAGAAGGAGAAGGAGGGCGCGAGAGGATACCTTAAGGCTAGCCTCCTCCGCGGAAAAGGCCCGGCCCCGGAAGCTGTGGCGGCGCCAGCGCAGATAAGGGCCCCCCGCCCGGAAGCCTAGACGCTCCAGATCGGCCTTGGCCTCCAGGAGGCCTTCCCTTGCCCCGTAGAGCACGAGGTAGGCCTTTCCCCCAGAGCGGTACAGGGTCCCATCCCCCAGGGAGTACCCCATCAAGCGCAAAAGGGCTGGCAGGTGGGGATGGTCTGCCCTAAGAGGGAGAAGCCCCCGCGCCCGGAGCTCCAAGGGGGCCCGGGGAAAGCCCAGCTCCTTAGCCCAAGCCTCCGCCGCCTCCTCCCCCACAAGGGTCAGGGGAGGAGGCGGTTCGTAAGGGAGCCCCCGGAAAGGGTGAACCGCCACCTGGTCACCTGACCGCAGTTCGCCCAGGGGGCGCATCCCTATGGGGGTATAGACCGGGTGGTCAGGGGTGGCCTCGAGGACAAACCCCCCTTCGGTGCGGAGGCGCACCAGCTCCTCCCCTTCCCGGGAAAGGAGGAAAAGAGCGCGAGCCGCCTCGGGGCACTCCCCTAAGCGCCAGGCTACCAACAAGGGATCCCGCTCTTGGGCGAGCTCCTCTATGGGCCGGTTGTAGCGGTCGTGGGCCAAAACGCGGGTTCCCCCGGGCAGGCAGTTGATGTCAAACCCTACCCCACCCGGGCTCACCACCCCGCCCTCCTCCGGGTCAAAGGCCGCCACCCCGCCGATGGGAAAGCCATACCCCCAGTGGATGTCGGGCATGGCCAGGGCCGGCTCCACAATGCCGGGCAAGGTGGCCACGTTCATGAGCTGTTGCAAGGAGGCGAAGTTTTCCGCCTCCAGGTCCTTCAGGATCTCCTCCGAGGCGAAGAAGACGGCATCCACCCGCATCTTGCCCTGCTTGGGAATGCGGTAGGTGTAGGGGGCGATTTTCTCAAAGCGCATGGCGCCCTCCCAAAACAAAACCGCCGGGCTCTTTGGGCCCGGGCTCACCTTCAAGCTACCGCCATATGCGGTATGCGTCAAGGATATGCGGTAAAATCCCCCCGTGCCGGAGCTCTCCTTCGCCCTGGAAACCCACCCCGGCCGCAAGCGCCCCAAGAACGAGGACGCCGTGGGCCACGCCCTCACCCCTTGGGGTGGCGTGTTCGTGGTGGCGGACGGGATGGGGGGGCACCGCACGGGGGAGGTGGCGGCCAGGCTGGCGGTGGACACCATCCTGGAACACCTGAAGGACAAGGAGCCCTCCCCCAAAGCCCTCCTCGAGGCCTTTGAACGGGCCAACGAGCGCATCTTCCAGGAGGCGCAGCGCCCGGAGAACCGGGGCATGGGGACCACCGCCACCTCCTTGGTCCTGGACCTCCCCTACGCCCTCATCGCCCACGTGGGGGACTCGAGGGCCTACCTCCTCCGCCAAGGGGAGCTTTCCCTCCTCACCGAGGACCACTCCTGGGTGGCGGAAAGGGTGCGCCAGGGCCTCCTCACCCCCGAGGAGGCCCGGACCCACCGCTGGCGCAACGTGATCACCAACGCCCTGGGCTCCTTCCCCCAGGCCCGGGTGGACCTCCTGGGCCTCAAGCTGGAACCAGGTGATGCGTTTCTCCTCTGCACCGACGGGCTTTCCGGGGTGCTGGACGAGCGCACCCTAAAGGAAGTCCTGAAAACCTTCCCCCCCGAGGAGGCCGCCCGGCGCCTGGTGGCCCTGGCCAACGAGTGGGGCGGCCCCGACAACGTGAGCGCCATCGTGGTGCGGGTGCCGGAGGAGCTTCCCGCTGGAAACCGCCCCTACGCCCTGCCCCTGGAGGCCGCCCGGGGGGCCCCGGTGCGGCTAAAGCTGGGGGAGGAGCCCGACGCGCTCCCCACCCAGGTCATGGAACCGCCCAAGCGCCCCCCCATCGGCTGGCGGGACGTGCTCCTCATCGCCCTTTGGATCTTGGTGGTGGGCTACATCCTCCTGGGCTACTTCAAGGGACCCTAATCTGCTAGACTCCTAGGGGTATGGAGCGCACCTTCGTCATGGTCAAACCCGACGGCTTCCGGCGTGGCCTGGTGGGGGAGATCCTCGCCCGGTTTGAGCGCAAGGGCTTCCGCATCGTGGGGCTAAAGGCCCTCAAGATCTCCCAGGAACTGGCGGAAAAGCACTACGCCGAACACCGGGAAAAGCCCTTTTTCCCCAGCCTGGTGGGCTTCATCACCTCGGGGCCGGTGGTGGCCATGGTCCTGGAAGGCCCCAACGCCATCGCCGAGGTGCGCAAGATGATGGGGGCCACCCACCCCAAGGACGCCCTCCCGGGCACCATCCGCGGGGACTTCGCCACCACCATTGACGAAAACGTGATCCACGGCTCCGCCACCCCGGAGGACGCCCAGAGGGAGATCGCCCTCTTCTTCCGCCCCGAGGAGCTCCTCTAGCCCTCCCCACCTTCCGATGCCTGGGGGAGGCTTGGCGCCCTAAGCCTCTCCCAGGGAAAGTCGTCCAGGGGGTAGAAGCGGTCCGCCTGCTGGGCCAGGCGGTGGGAGGAAAGGGCGTGGAAGGTGGTGTTCTCCACCTGCTTGCCCATGTCCTGCACCACCCGCACCACCTCGGCGAAGTCCCCATCCCCCGACACCAGCACCGCCACGTCGTAAGCGTCGGCGTAAGCCAGGCGCAGGATGTCAATGGCGATCTGGATGTCCACCCCCTTTTCCACGAAGCCGTCCGCCCGGCGCTCCAGCCGCCCCAGGCGCACCGCCACGTAGGGCACCCGCTTCAGGTAGTTGAGGAAGCTCTGGTGGGCCTTGGCCGCGGGGTCTTCCGGGGGAAGGGGGGCGTTGTAGTAGTAGGCGCGCAGAAGCCGCCTCCCGGCGGTGAGGAGGGTGATGAACTCCACGAAGTTCAGCCGATAGTCCGAGCCCAGGTGCTGCACCAACCCCTTGTAGAGGTTGGAGCCGTCAATAAATATGGCCACCCTTTCCATAATCGGCCCGCCCCTTTCCGGGCACCCTCAGTTTAGCCCCGGGGCGTGAGAAAGTTTATAGCCCACCGCTCCATGAGCGGTGGGGGAGGCATACCAGCTTCGGCTTAGCCCTTTCGGGCGCGGCTATCCTATCACAGCCCTCCCATGAGCGCAAGATGATGTAGTCGGTCAACACATTTGAGACTCTGTGGGGACCGCCTCCCCCCGTATTTTAGCCAGGTACTCTAAAGGGGCCAGGCCCCCCAAGGCCTGGTGGGGTCGCCGGCGGTTGTAGTGGTCCAGGTAGGCGTCAAGCTCCCTTTGGAGCTCGGGGATCTGTGAAGGCAACGGTCGTGTGTAGAACTCATCCCTAAAGGTCCGCTGCATCCGCTCCACGTGACCATTGAGCTTGGGGCTCCTCGGAGGAAGAACGAAGAGCTTAACGCCCAAACGTTCACAGACCTCCTCAAAATCGGA